>CAYFLE010000049.1:0-10082 GCA_964343645.1 uncultured Chitinophaga sp.
GAGCTCCCTCGCTGAAATGTCTGGCATAGCCTGTTTGATATTCTGCTCAATCAACGCACGACGATACTTCACTACATGTTGCAATAAAAAAGCTGCAACACTTCCCAAGGCATGAAAAAAAGCAAAAGGAAGTAGTGACAATAATTGAAAAAGAATACGAATAACAAATGACATAGTTCAAAGATAACTGACCCATTTAGGTTGCACAAATCAGAGTACAATATTTTGCGCCATGGGTTGTTTGCTTGCGTAATCCGTATTAAAATGCAAGCCTCTGCTTTCTTTTCGGAAACTGGCACATTTTACAATGAGATAGCCAATGGTGATCATATTACGTAGCTCTAACAATTGTGGCGAAACGGTAGTGCTTTGATAAAGTTGTTCTGTTTCTTCAAATAATAAATCCAAGCGGCGAGATGCCCGTTGCAAGCGAATATCGTTACGAACAATGCCCACATAGTCGCTCATAATCTGCTGCAATTCTTTCAAACTTTGGGTAATCAAGATCATTTCACGAGGCTCGGTGGTTCCTTTTGCATTCCAATCAGGAATATCCAATTGAAAATCGATATGAGCGATTTTACTTTTTGCATCTAGAAAACAACGATGCGCAAAAACCATAGCCTCTAGCAGTGAATTACTCGCTAATCGATTTGCGCCATGCACGCCCGTACTGGCACATTCCCCGCAAGCATATAAGTTCACAATAGAAGTAGCACCCCACTCATTGGTCTTGATTCCCCCACAACTATAATGCGCAGCAGGCGCAACGGGAATTAATTGCTGATGAATATTGATACCAATGGAAAGACATTTTTCGTAGATGTTAGGGAAATGCTCGCGGAAACGTTTTTCATCAATAGATCGACAATCTAACCACACGTGTTCGGTGCCGGATTTTTTCATTTCCGAATCGATGGCACGTGCTACAATATCGCGTGGGGCTAAATCTTTACGGGTATCATAGTGACGCATAAAATCATCACCTTGATGATTGCGCAAAATAGCACCCTCTCCACGCACAGCTTCTGTAATCAAAAAAGCTTGGCCACGCAAACCTGGCTCATAGAGCGCCGTAGGATGAAACTGGATGAACTCCATATTTTCTATACGACCCTTAGCACGATAGGCCATCGCTACCCCATCGCCGGTAGCAATAACCGGGTTTGTAGTAGTACGATACACCTGTCCCACTCCCCCTGTAGCCAATACGGTAACACGAGAAAGAATTTTATCAATGGTATTTGTTTCTCGATTCAGTACATATACGCCGTAACAAACGATATCGGGCGTTGATTTAGTAATCAAAAAACCTCTGTGATGTTGGGTTATTAAATCAACAACAAAACAATGTTTGACTAATTGGATATTTGAAAAAGAAGCCACTGCCTGTAATAAGGCGCGCTCCATTTCTTGACCCGTTACATCTTTATGATGCAAGATGCGATGTGCTGAGTGACCACCTTCTTTTCCTTTTTTATACGTCCCCTGGTCATCCTTATCAAAACGAGCACCCCACTCAATGATTTCTTCCACCCGTGCGGGACCTTCCTCTACTAATTTTCGAACAATGGCTTCGTTACAAAGACCATCTCCTGCAATCAGCGTATCCTCCACGTGTTTTTCAAAACTATCCGTTTCAGGGTCACTCACTACCGCGATACCGCCCTGCGCATATTTAGTATTGGTTTCATCCGCCGTGGCTTTGGTGATCACCAAAATCTTTCGATCCGGAAACTCTTCGGCACATTTGATGGCAAAACTTAATCCTGCAATGCCGGAACCAATTATTAAGAAATCCGTCTGTTGCATGTTAAAAAAGTGAATGACGAGAACGCTCGCGTTGGAAATAGTGAAGTGCCCCCATTGCTAAAAGAAATTGTGCCAGTCCATAGGTAATCATAATAACTAAACCGGCTCCCAGAAATGGACTACTAAATTTATTAATGGCTAGTGCAGAATCCGATGCCACAAAAAATAACGCCCCAAGCATAAAAAACCGGCCAGATCGCACTGCAGGCATATACAACATATGTAGCGCCAGCAATAACATACCGCTAATGACTGAGCCATAAATAATCACAGGCACTTTCAAAGCGCCTAGTTGAGGAGCTAGCCAACTGATGAGGACTGCATAATAGATCAATACCGGAAAAAATAATAACCAACTGAAATTGATTTTCTCTTTTTGCATTAATCGAAAAAAGAAATAGCTATACAGCAATTGCGCCACTAAAAATGAAACTAAGCCATACAGAAAAAAAGAAGGCGTGTGCGTATTCATTAACAATAGATCACCGCACCAAGAAAAAAACTGCGCAGCAATAAAAAAAGTAATCAGTCGATTTTTGATCCCGCGCGTCTGTTCCCACATAAAAAAGCCTAACACAATCATCAAGTGTGGCTTTGTGAGTTGGATCAACACTTCATTTTCAAGAGCGATACCAATTAGCTGGGCGATGAACACAACCCCATACAACCCGATCCATATTTTTTTATTCATGTTCGATTTTTTCAACCCAAGCTCCATTTTCCTTGAGTAGGTTAATGAGTTCATCTACGGCCACTGCACTATCTACGTTCCGTTTGACAATTTCTTTATTCTTATACAAGGTAATCTTTCCGGGACCGCTTCCCACATAACCAAAATCAGCATCGGCCATTTCACCAGGACCATTTACAATACACCCCATGATGGCAATCTTCACGCCTTTCAAGTGATGAGTCACCGAACGAATACGCGCAGTGGTTTCTTGTAAATCAAATAAGGTTCGCCCGCAACTAGGACAGCTGATATATTCTGTTTTAGAGATACGAGTACGTGTCGCTTGTAAAATGCTAAAAGCGGTGTTATTAGTAAACTGATGTTGATCTTTTACAGGCAAATAGGTTCTTCCTTTCACTTGCACCGTGTCCATTTTTGCATTCGCGCCATAGCCCAAACAAATACCGTCGCCGAGTCCATCTAGTAATAAGGCACCCGTTTCAGTGGCAAAATGAATGAGATGTTCATCAGGTGTTTGTCCTGTACTATCTGTTAGCAATACAACCGGGTTATTGATTTGACGATGTCCTAATTCAATAAACAAGCGACGAACCGATTGCATCGCATTTTGATTGCGACTACTTAAACAAAGTACAACCGTTGGGTCGTTTGCCAGTTGATCCAAATTCGTATAATCGTTGATAGATGTAGTATCACTATAACAATCAATCAGTACAAAATTGAGCTGCTCACTTTTGGTGGTGGCTTGTACATAGCCATGCGCCTCAAACAACGGACAATAACTAGAAGAAGCGGTTTGTTCCCACGCTGCTGGATACACCAATACTTTTAAGGTACCGGGCAATGCAAAATCTAACACCTGATGTCCGGTAAAAATAAAATCAGCCGCCGCATCAGCAATACTCCACTTGTCGGTTTGCTCATTGTAGGTATACCCCACACTTTGTAAATGCGTGGGTGTAATTTTTTCAATTGTACTTAAATCCGCAATCACAACAGGCACCTGTTTTCCTCCGATGCGCTCCACTGGAAAACTCACACGACGCTTGTATTCAAAAGGAGAATAAGATAAAGTTTGAATAGGTGGCACAGCGGAATCCCTAACCGTAGCATAGCGCTTCACAAGGTCTTTACAAACCGGGATTTCTAATTCAGGATCCTCAGTGAGTGATACGCGAATGGTATCGCCGATGCCATCTTCTAATAAGGTACCTATACCCACCGCACTTTTGATTCGTCCATCTTCACCATCGCCCGCTTCGGTTACACCAAGATGCAAGGGATACATTTCTTGAAATTCTTCCTGCATGGTTTTTACGAGTAGCCGATACGCTTGTACCATCACTTGCGGATTACTACTCTTCATGCTGAGCACAATATTGTGAAACGCTTCCGCACGTGCAATGCGCAAAAATTCCATGGCACTTTCTACCATGCCAATCGCTGTATCCCCATACCGACTCATGATACGATCACTGAGTGAACCGTGATTGGTACCAATACGCATGGCCGTCCCATGTTCTTTACAAATTTTTACGAGCGGTGTAAAGCGCTCCCGAATCCGATCAATCTCTTCGGCATACTCGGCATCGGTATATTCAATTTGTTCAAACTTCTTTTTATCCACGTAGTTACCGGGATTCACGCGCACTTTCTCTACAATGCGAGCAGCTATTTCTGCCGCGTTCGGCGTAAAATGAATGTCAGCAACAAGTGGTGTATGATAGCCTCGTTTGCGCAATTCATTTTTGATGACCAGTAAATTTTCTGCTTCTTTTTTGGAAGGAGCGGTAATGCGTACCAACTCTGCACCGGCTTCAATACAACGAATCGTTTGTTCCACCGTAGCCATTGTATCCATGGTATCGGTAGTAGTCATCGTCTGCACACGAATAGGATGACCATTTCCCAATAACAAATCGCCAATACGAACCTCTCGTGTGAGTAAGCGACGGTACTGTGTTAACGATTCACTATACAATTGCATGTGTCTAATTAAAGATTACCGTGAAAAAATCCTTGTTTAGCCAAGATGTCTTTCACCATTTTCACCCCTATTTCGTCCAACTTACTATCCGTTTTTTCAGTTTCCAGGTTCAGCACAAAAAAGTTAGCGTGATTATTTTCTTCCACCCAACCTACTACCCATCCAATCAAGTGGCCATTTTTAGCAAGAGTTTGCCCTGTTTTATAACCGAGTCGATACAAGGTATTATCCTCTTTTAATAACGCACGCTTCAACATTTCCTGATTGGTTTTAAAAAAAGGTAACTGTCCAAAATAAAGTTGCTTGATTAAACCCAATTGCGCATCCGGTGTAACTTTTAAGGAATTATCCAACCAAAAACTATCCACTGAAGTTTTGATTTTGAATCGCTCTTTGTCATTACGAGCCCCATACCCTAATGTATCGAGCCAGGTCTGCATCGATTCTTTTGGAATAGAACCAGCAGGTTCCTTAAAAATTGCTGTGTCACTATTGATCACACCTGTTTGCAACGCAATCAAGGAACGCACGATCTCAAAACTGCCGCCGGGAGAATAACTGCTATCGCGATAACGAGATAAATTATAGGTAATAAAACGACCGGTGCCATTATCCATACTGGCAAAACAGCCTTCCACCTGGTTGTCTTTAAAATACTGACCCAGACTTTTGTCTTCCTTCACATTATTAAAGGAACAGGCACTACTCAACAGAGTCAATGCCACTAAAGAAAAAAGAGTACGCATCCCGATTCAAACTTTCGGGCAAAGTTAACCCATCCTACTTTAGTACACCGAGCTCCTTTCCAGCCTTGATAAATCCTGCAATCGCCTTATCAAGATGGGCCTGTTCATGCGCAGCGCTCAATTGCACGCGAATACGGGCCTGGCCTTTGGCCACCACCGGATAAAAGAAGCCAATCACATAGATGCCTTCCTCCAATAAGCGAGCCGCCATCTTTTGTGCCAGCACCGCATCGTACAACATAATAGGAACAATCGGATGATCACCGGGCTTGATATCAAAACCCGCTTCAGTCATTTTAGCGCGGAAATATTTAGTGTTGAACTCTAATTTGTCACGCAGTTCTGTAGTCTCCGTGAGCATATCGAGCACCGCAATCGAAGCGCCCACAATGGACGGAGCAAGTGTATTACTAAATAAATAAGGACGGGAACGCTGACGTAAAATATCAATAATCTCCTTGCGTCCGCTGGTAAATCCTCCCGAGGCACCGCCTAATGCTTTTCCTAATGTACCCGTGATGATGTCAATCTTTCCCATCACCCCTCTATATTCATGCGTACCTCGTCCGGTCTTTCCTAAAAATCCAGAAGAGTGACATTCATCAATCATCACAGCGGCATCATATTTTTCAGCAAGCGCTACAATTTTATCTAATTGGGCAATGGTGCCGTCCATACTAAATGAACCATCCGTGATGATGATTCGACTGCGACATGCCGCGGCTTCCTGCAATTTCAATTCCAAGTCCTGCATATTGTTATGCTCATAACGGAATCGCTGCGCTTTACAAAGACGTACCCCATCAATGATGGATGCGTGATTCAAGGCGTCGGATATCAAGGCGTCTTCCTCATTGAATAAAGGCTCAAATACACCACCATTTGCATCAAAAGCAGCCGCATATAAAATAGTATCCTCGGTTCCGAGAAAAGTAGAAATTTTTTGTTCCAGTTCTTTATGAATATCCTGCGTGCCACATATAAAACGCACACTACTCATCCCGTATCCTCTTTCGTCAATCGCTTTATGAGCAGCTTCAATCACCTTGGGGTGTGAAGAAAGACCCAAATAATTATTGGCACAAAAATTCAATACTTCTTTACCTCCCACTTTAATCACTGCGCCTTGCGGACTTTCAATAATTCGTTCCGTTTTATACAGACCCGCCTCTTTGATTTCCGTTAGTTCTTTTGCAATGCGCTGCACCAGTTTTTCGTTCATACCCGTTATTTGCCACAAAGATAAGTGTACGCGCCATTGGTGTAATTGGAGCCCAATTGGTTTCACCTTAACAAATTTTTCAAGAAATAGCCGGTAGCTTTGCGGCCGTAACTAAAACTTACTGGCATGAATGCATTTCGCTTTTTACCGATTCCTGTATTGCTCACCCTTTCAATGGGAGCCCAGGCACAAAAAGATTCCATCAAAATTGAAACCACTAAAAAAGTATTTGTAACCCGCGATACATTCCGCGTGGGAAGCAGCCCCGATAAAATAGAAAAAACCTACATCATCAAAACGGATAGCAGTAATGGTAAGGTAGAAAAGAATGTCCAAGTGATAATCAGCGGAGGAGCCAATGGAGAAGCGCCCAAAATTGTGATGGGCCAACCATTGGAAAATCTGATCACTAGCGATACGATGATTTTCAAAAAAAGCAGAGGGGGTACTGATAAAACAGACACAATCAAAGTAGGTAAAACAACCATCATTACGCGTACCGAAACGGGGAAAGGGAACGAAGAGAAAAAAGTGGAAGTAACTATTGATGGCAACGACTTAGGCAATATCATTGAAAAACAAATTGAACTTTTTAGCGATGGCAGTAAAAAGCCGTTCAAAAAAGTAGAGGGCTTTGATTTATTTAAACCAGAAGCGAAAAAAGAATTAAAGAATGTAGAAAATAATTGGTGGATACTCGATTTAGGATTTGCCGATTTAAATGACCACTCCAATTATACAGCGGCTCGTGCTTTAGGTTTTGTAGGACCCAATATTGGTAAAGATCAACTTGGCACAACCGTATCACGTAATGTGAATATTTGGGTATTAATGCAACGATTGAATTTAGCACAACACAAGCTGAACTTAAAATATGGGGTTGGGTTAGAATTAAACAACTATTACTTTGATCAGAACAATTTGCAATTCCAAAAAAATCCCACTTCTATTACGATCGGTTCAACGAGTTATAAAAAAATCAAATTAGCAGCGGATTATTTGACTGTTCCCATGCTACTAAACTTTAATAGTTCTCCGTTAAAAAGTAATGGATTGCGTTTATCTGCTGGAGTGAGTGCCGGATTTTTATATTCAGCGCGTGTAAAAACAAAAGTATCGGGCGATATCGAAAAAATCCGTGACAACTTTGACTTAGAGCGATTCAAATTTTCATGGGTGGGCGAAGTGGGAGTTGGACCCTTTACGTTCTATACAAGTTTCGCTATGAAAAACATGTGGAGTCGTGGACTAGACATGAAACCCTATAACGTGGGGATTCGCTTAGGCGGTCGTCCAGAAAAAGCAAGAACAAAAACTGCTACAAAAACTTCAATAAAAAAGCCAGCCGCTTTCAAGTGGTCTCAAACGCTTTAATTATTTATTCTTCCAGCAGCAATCTCGTCGACTACGCCAGGATCTAATAAAGTGGTGGTGTCGCCGAGATTGCTTGTTTCTCCTTCCGCAATTTTTCGAAGTATCCGGCGCATAATTTTTCCACTACGCGTTTTAGGAAGTCCCTTGACAAATTGAATTTTATCAGGCTTGGCGATTGGACCAATTTGCCGCGTCACAGTTTGCAAAATATCTTGTTTGGTAAGTGATGCATCATGCAAATTTTCAACAATCACATAGGCATAAATGCCCTGCCCTTTGATATCATGCGGATAGCCAACCACTGCACTTTCCACCACTCCTGCATGCATATTGATGGCATTTTCTACTTCGGCTGTTCCTAATCGATGTCCACTTACATTGAGTACGTCATCCACGCGTCCCGTAATACGAAAGTTTCCTTTTTCATCGCGCAGTGCCCCGTCTCCTGTAAAATATAAATCAGGATAGGTAGAAAAATAATTTTGTCGACAACGTTCATGATCCCCATAAGTCGTTCTCAAAATACCTGGCCAAGGTGCTTTGATACAAAGATTTCCTTTGAAATGTCCATTGGCATCTTTTTCAGTAATCTCTTTTCCTGTTTCGTCTACCAATAGGGGCTGTATACCTGGCATTGGTAAGGAAGCCCAGGAAGGAATACCAGGTGTAACACCCGCCATATTAGAAATCATACATCCCCCTGTTTCCGTTTGCCACCACGTATCAACAATCGGACATTTTCCTTTTCCAATATGTTTATCATACCAATGCCACGCCTCTTCATTGATAGGTTCTCCCACGGTGCCTAATACTTTCAAACTCGAAAGATTTTTTCCCTCAATGGGTGCAGTACCAAATCCCATCAAACTGCGAATAGCAGTAGGCGCCGTATATAAAATATTTACTTGATGCTTTTCTACAATATCCCAAAAACGTCCAGCATCGGGCCAAGTAGGAATCCCTTCAAATAGTACACAAGTAGCCCCTGCACTAAGTGGTCCATATAAAATATAGCTGTGCCCCGTAATCCAACCAATGTCGGCCGTGCAAAAATGAATATCACCAGGTTGATATTGAAAGGCATTAACAAACGTGTAATTCGTCCATACCATATAACCAGCCGTGGTATGCACTACTCCTTTGGGTTTGCCCGTACTGCCTGAGGTATAGAGAATAAATAATGGATCTTCTGCATCCATTTCGGCAGCGGGAAAATGTACGACTCCATTTTTTTCAACTTGCTGCTCGGCATGTTCCATTTCATCTTCCCACCACACATCTCTTCCTTTCAACATCGACACCGGTGTGCGGGTGCGTGTATACACAATTACTTTTTTCACCAACTTATTGCCAATGAGTGCATCGTCAATCACACTTTTTAAGGGAATATCTTTTCCACCTCTGAAGGCACCATCACAAGTCACAATAAAAGTGGCTTGCGCATCTTCCAATCGATCAGCGATACTTTGCGCAGAAAATCCTCCAAAGATTACACTGTGAATTGCTCCAATACGCGCACAGCCTAATACAGCATAGGCTAATTCAGGAACCATGCCCATATAAATACAAACACGGTCTCCCTTTTTTACACCGTTGTTGAGTAGTACTTGCGCAAATTGACAAACGCGCTTATGTAAACGGTTATACGTGACCACGCGTACGCGCTCATTGGGATCATTCGGTTCCCAAATGATAGCGGGACGGTCTCCCATAGATTCTACGTGTCGATCAATACAATTTTCGGTAATGTTTAATTTACCACCAGCAAACCATTCAACGCGTGGTTCTTTAAAATTCCAATTAAGGACCTTGTCCCATTTCTTTTTCCAAACAAAATGGTCAGCAATGGAAGACCAAAATGCTTCCGGTTGCTCTACACTTTTTTGATACGCTTCGCGATACGCTTGTTCAGATCGGATTTGATAGGGATAAGACATCGGTAAAATTTTAGCCGCTCCTAAAATTAGGCATTGCGGGCGGAACCCATTCGTTGAAAACTGAATAAACCAACAATCGCTGATAATAAGGAGGCCAACAAAATAGCCACTTTAGAACTAATCACTGTAGACGCATCGGGGAAGGCAAGTAGAGTAATAAAAATAGACATCGTGAAACCGATACCCGCCAGCATTCCTGCTGCCAAAATATGTTTCCATTGCACCCCTGTAGGCAAAACAGTCCATTTTAATTGAGTGGCAACATAACTAAAGAGAAACACACCAATGGGTTTGCCGGCAAATAATCCGA
>CAYFLE010000050.1:0-510 GCA_964343645.1 uncultured Chitinophaga sp.
CCAATTGAAGCGGCCCACTCTCCATAGGAGAATAAATCAGCGCCCCATTTAACATCCCAATGGTCATTTAAACCTCTATAATAACCTATGTCTTGAATCCCAATTCCTCTACGTTCATCCGTGATAAAATTCGGACGAAGTAATCCTGAATGTCGTCCTTGACTCAATGGGAAAAAACCAAATGGTAGATAAATAGGCACTGGTACTCCTTCAAATTCAGGGTGAGCAGGGCCAGATACCGCAAATTTTTGATTGATAACTTTCATTTTACCTGCCACAAAAGCAAAGTGTGGCTCATCTAACATACAAGTGGTAAATCGTGCTGCACGAATAAAAGTTGTATTTACATTCACTTTTTTAGCTTGCTCCCCAATCACAAGAATCTCGCCCTGTTGTGTGTATGTTTTTTTTGTTACGCCAACTTGTGTTTTAAAATTATAACGAATCGTATCATTGGTCATTTCCGATTCGCCCGTTTTGAAAAAAGCCGCTTCCTTCGTATTTCCTGTG
>CAYFLE010000050.1:520-1543 GCA_964343645.1 uncultured Chitinophaga sp.
CGCACCAATACCACGGCTGAGTCTTCCGCTTCATATCGAAGAGGTGCATCAAGCGTATCTGCAGAGCGTTTCAGATGAAATGTATCCACCCGTTGCTTTACTGAATCACGCAACGTGCCCCCCAATGGCAATGTATCTATTGGTAAAAATGTTAAGGAACTGCGAAATGTACCCTCCGTTTTTGCAGCAACAGGGGTTATACACGCATGGGTATAAATTAAAGCGACAAAACCCATCCGCCAAAAACAGCATTTTGGCTTAAATTTGTGGAACATGAACATGCAGCGAAGCAAATGTAACCCTTTAATGGGTTGTAATTGATTCTGGCTGACTAACAAAATGTGAATATTAGCTTTCATCCACTATGACTCTACGAATATTTTCACTATTTATACTCGCAAGCGCCCTCATCACTGTCTCATCCTTTATAAAAGAAGGACCACAAGTGGTAGGCAGTAAAAAAGTAATCAGTACCGTTATCATTGACCCTGGCCACGGAGGTACCGACTTTGGCGCTAGAGGAAAATTTAGCAACGAAAAAGATATCTGTCTTGGCGTTTCCATGAAATTGGGAGAAATAATCAACAAAGAGTTCCCTTCGCTTCGCGTGCTGTATACACGTACAGACGACTCCTATCCAGAATTACACGATCGAGCAAAATTTGCCAATGGCAATAAAGGAGATCTCTATCTCTGTATACATGTCAATGCTGCAAGAGGTAAACGAGTTGGAGAAATCGTTGGATACAAAACTGTCACCTATTACACTGGTAAGGGCGCAAGCAGAAAAAAGAGAACTAAACGCGTTCCTCAATACCGTTATACTAATCTACCAAGTGAAGCAAAAGGTACAGAAACCTATATATGGGGAGCACATCGAAGTGAGGATAAAGAGTTAGCGGTTATTGAAAATGCGCCCATGATGCAAGAGGATAATTTTGAACAGAATTATGGAAACGTAGACGTAAACTCTCCTGAGTTTATAGCTATCAGAATGAAAATATTAACGTTTTTTTAGTGCAA
>CAYFLE010000050.1:1553-9840 GCA_964343645.1 uncultured Chitinophaga sp.
GTTAAAAACTAAACAGTACTTCAAACGAAGTGCCACACTAGCTGGTTTTATTCAAGATGAATTTTCAAAAGTGGGCCGCGTGGATCGAGATGTTCGTCAGCGAGCCATTGGCATATGGGTGCTTCAAGCCACTGCTATGCCCAGTGTATTAGTAGAAACGGGATTTATTTCAAATCCTGAAGAAGAAGATTATCTAAACAGCACACAAGGACAAGAAGAACTTTCCGCTTGTATTGTTAGAGGATTAAAAAACTATTTAGCTTGGCTAGAACAAAAGCAACAAGGAGGTAGCGCAGAACCCACAACTCCTACCCTTGCGAATACCATTTCCTTTCTTGAAACAGTAGAAAGCAGACACAAACTTTCCAGCAAATGAAAATCTCTAACGAAACTAAAGTTGGGGCCTTAACCGTTTTAGCCGTAACCCTACTTTTTGTGGGATTCAATTATCTAAAAGGGAGAGACGTATTTAGAACAACCAAAAAAATATATGCCGAGTTTACTGACTTAGGCAGTCTTGAAAAGTCAAATGAAGTGAAGATAAATGGCTTGCCAGTGGGAGTCGTTTACCAGAAAAAGGAAAAAGATAAAGATGTAAGTGCAATTGTTGTGACTATCACGTTAACCCGAGATATCAATATTCCTAAAAATTCAGTGGCTTATATCGCATCAAGCCTAGTTGGATCGTCCTTTATTGTCATTGAACGTGGAAATTCTTCTGAAATGCTTCAAGATGGCGATACCATTTCTACTCGAATTGAAAATGGATTGTTGGGAGATGTCAAAGCACAATTGGACCCCACCATTAGTAGCGTGCGAGAAATTCTAGACTCACTCAAAAATACACTGACAAGTATTAATGATGTGCTGGACGCTGAAACAAGAAAGCATTTGAGACAAACGATTGCAAATTTGGACTCCTCTAGCAAAGCCATGCACTATTACCTTCAAACAGAGCAGGGACCACTTTACCAAATATTACTGAATATTGAATCAGTAACTGAACGACTCAAGACTAGTTCAGTGGCAGTAGAGCAAACAACAAAAAATGCAGAATTATTTTCAGAAAGATTAGCTTCTATTAACATCACGCAAACTGCTGACACCTTGTATGCAGTTATTAATCAGTTAAAACAACTAACTACTTCGCTCAACAAAGGAGAAGGCTCGTTGGGTGCCCTACTAAAAGAGAGACAATTGCACGATCAACTTCAAAAAACAATATTGAGTGCGGAAATTCTTTTAGACGATTTGAGAGCACACCCCAAACGATACGCAAGTTTTACATTATTTGGGAAAAAAGACCGATCAACGCCCCTTCAAGCCCCACTTGTAAAAGATTCTACACCTAGAAAGAATCCATGACCAAGCATCTAAAAAATCATTTTTATTTTTTATTGCTGCTAAGTATAAGCTTCCCTCTTTTTGGACAGCAAAGAGTAATTACTGCTGATTCGATTCCAATTACCACGGACACTAACAGGATAGAAATAATAGGAGCTGACCGATTGACATTATTGAAAGTAGACGACACCACCACTTTGCAAATGCTGGCAGGACATGTAAAATTAAAACAAGGAAAATCCATCTTTTTATGTGACAGCTGCGTGTTGAATAATTCCAATAAATTCTTTGAAGCTTGGAAAGAAATTCAAATCAAAGATGGCGATAGCATTCAAGTCAATGCTCAACACTTAAGATACCTAGTAGATAAGAAAATCGCTTACTTAGATGGAGGAGTTCGACTAACTGATCAAAAAGCCACCTTAACAACGCCTGACTTGGAATATAATCTGAATAGTGATATTGGATTTTATACCAAAGGAGGAAG
The DNA here is from genome assembly GCA_964343645.1 of uncultured Chitinophaga sp. Classification (GTDB taxonomy): domain Bacteria; phylum Bacteroidota; class Bacteroidia; order Chitinophagales; family Chitinophagaceae; genus JJ008. The sequence continues at coordinate 3,385 of CAYFLE010000050.1, forward strand.
AGTTGTCAATAAGAAAACCATTTTAACAAGTCGAGAGGGATACTATTATGCATCCTTAAAAGAAATTTATTTCAAAAAAGAGGTCAATCTTATTGATCCTGCTTATAAAATTAAGACTGATTCACTTTTATACAATACTGCCACACAGACTAATCGTTTTATTTCTAAAACAATAATAACTGATAGTACCGGGAGACGAATTGAAACACAAGAGGGTTATTATAGAGGCGGGAAGGCGGAATTTGGATTGCGACCTATAATCAAAGATGGAGCTACTACTATTATTGGCGACAAAGTTGCTTTTAATGATAGCACAGGGACCTCGCAAGCCATTGGCAATGTAATTGTCACGGACACTGCGCAAGGGACTACGTTAATTACTAACCAACTTTTTAGAGAGAACAAAGGGAATCGGACTCTGGCTACCGGTAAGCCACTTTTGATTATCAAACAAGATCGAGACTCACTTTTTTTAACAGCAGATACAATATTTTCTGCCTCGGCGGCAATAATTGAAAATAGAAGTAACAAAAAAGACAGCGCTACAATAAAGGCTGAAAAAACAAAGTTGAATGGAACAAAAAATATAACACTCAATAAAATCGACAGTACACTTAAGTTCATTGAAGCATTTCATCACGTTCGTATTTTTTCTGATTCTTTACAAGCAGTTTGCGATAGTCTTTATTACACAGACCTTGATTCTATTTTTAGACTATTACATAACCCAATCGTATGGTCGAAAGAAAGCCAAATTTCTGGCGACACCATTTGGCTCTATACAAAAAACAAGAAGGCGCATCGATTGAAAGTTTTTGAAAACAGTCTTTTAATCAATGAAGTAGAAAAAAACATTTATAATCAAATTGGCTCTATCCGGATGGATGCCCTTTTTACGGAGGGTTCATTAGATTCAGCCAGAGCATTTGGAGACGCACAAATTATCTACTATTTACAAGATGATGATAGTGCCTATACGGGTATCAATGAGTCAAAATGTGATATTGTTGACTTATATTTTAAAGAGCAAGAGCCCAACAGAATTACGCTTAGGGGGACTGTTAAAGGAACTGTTTGGCCCATCCAACAAAAATCACCCTCCGAGATGCGGTTGCCAAAGTTTGTCTGGGAAGGGCTTAAACGTCCTAAATCCAAGTCGTCAATTTTGGAGTAACTGGCTGGTTATTAACACTCAGTGGATACAATTTTATCACTAATTGTTTGAGTTTCAGATAAAATCTATACCTTAACCTCCTAAATAGATCCAGCAGACCTTTGCTTGCCTAAAACATTAAAGGAGGTCCTAAGGACATTTATATATTTTTTAACTTGCATCAACAACAACCAAACATTTAGCTATGAGAAAAATTCTCCAAGGCCTGTTGGCATTTTCGTTGCTACTCCTGGTTCTTCCGATAACAGTTTCGGCACAGGATAGAACGATTAGCGGTACCATCCTCTCAGAGGATACTAAATCGCCATTAGCAGGAGTAACGGTAAAAGTAAAAGGGACCAGAAGAATTACACAAACAGACGCAAACGGTAAGTTTTCACTGCGTGTAAGCTTGGGCGAAATTTTACAATTATCTAGCGTAGGCTATGTAACTGCTGACTTAAAAGTGAGCAACGCCGATAATATCGGGATTAGCTTAAAAACAGCTGATAATACGCTAGGCGAAGTAGTGGTAACTGCGATGGATATCAAAAGGAATCCACGTGAACTAGGCTACTCTGTACAAAAAGTTAGTGGCTCCGAGGTGCAAGAAACACAACGAGAGAACTTTTTAAATAGTTTACAAGGACGTGTTGCCGGATTAACCTTGGACGCTACGTCTGGTTTAGCTGGTGCCTCCTCAAATATTGTTTTGAGAGGATTTAACTCTCTTTCTCTTAGTAACTCCCCTCTTTATGTGGTGGATGGTATCGTAATGGATAACCAAGCGCTTAACGAAACTTCCTCTGGTGGAGCAACCATTGGTTTGGCATCTGACAAACCCAACAGAATGAGTGACTACCAGAATCGTATTGCCGACTTGAATCCTAGTGATATTGAAACGGTTACGGTATTGAAAGGACCTGAAGCAACTGCCCTTTATGGTAGCCAGGCTAGTTCTGGTGCAATCATCATCACAACTAAAAAATCTAAAACAAACAAACTTGGTTTGCAATATGATAACAGCTTCCGTTTTCAGGAAGTAACTCGTTTCCCTGAAACAATTGACAATTATCAAGGGGGTTTAAATGGAGTTCCAAGTAGTAGTTTTTTCCGCTTCGGTCCTGAATTGAAAGCCGGAACACAAACTTTTAATAATGTAGAGAATTTCTTCCGCACCGGAACAGCGCAAACGCACAACTTAGGGATGGACTTTGGTTTTGGAGAGTCAAAATTCAGATTATCTGGAACATATTTTGATCAAAAAGGAGTAGTTCCTAATAATGATTTCACACGCTACAATTTCCGTTTCTCTAACACCACTAAGTTCTTCAAAGGAAAGGTTGACATTACCCCTTCATTTGCATACACCAATTCCGTAAACAACAAAGTGCTACGCAGTGCGGGTGGATTTATGCTGAGCTTATTAGCATGGCCAAGCACTAATGATATTAGAAAATATGAGGCCGATTTAACTGGAGACAAGACAGGCTTATTTGATGGCGACACTCCAGCTAATGGTGAGTTAGACAACCCACTATGGAACGTCTATAACAATTTTGGAAAAGACGAAGTGGCCAGAAAAACTTATTCACTAGGTATTAATATCAACCCATATAAGTGGTTAACCATTGCGGGCCGTTTTGGATATGACACCTATGACCAAAATGGTTTTATGTTCCAACATCCTCAATCCTATTACCTAGGCGCTAGCGTAGGTGGTGCATTGGATAACTATTGGAGAAAATATGAAGGCTACAATCACACGATTACTGCTACAGTAAAAAAAGAGTTGAACAAAAACTGGAGCATGCGTTTGATGACCGGAACAATGTGGCAGGATTACACCACTAAAATGTGGTCTGTATATGGTACCAATATAGTTGACTCTGTAGGTACTAGTTTCGCCGCTAACCCTACTGGTTTTGGTAAAATGTATAAAAACGGAGCTACTATTACTGACAAGGATCTAACTGCATTGATGGGTAATTACATGGATAGTACGGTTACCCGCGTAAATACACGTTTGCGTTTGAATAGAAATAAAATTGGCGAATACAACTATGTAACGCTTCGCCAAATTGCCTTTTTTGGGGAATATGCTGTAACGTTTAAAAACTTACTATTCTTCAGCTATACCCACCGTTTTGAACAAGCCTCTACACTTCCAGTCAAGAATAGAAACTATAACTATCCTGGCGGAAGTGTCAGCTTAATCATAAGCGACCTTTTCCCTGAACTTAAAAAAGGTGGTATTGTAAACTATTGGAAAATTAGAACCTCGAGAGCTAGTACCGCTCGTTTGAATAGCCCTTATTCAACACAGTCTGTATTTGTAGACAATCAAGGTAGTGGTGGAGGATACTCCTATGGTTATTTCAATAATAACCAAGATTTGTTTCCTGAGAAACAAAACACACGTGAAATTGGTACAGAGATCAGACTTTTCAATAATCGTCTCTCCTTTGATGTAACTTATTACAACACCCTAAACAAAGGACAGATTATTGAAAACTTCCGCTTGAGTTATGGTACTGGCTTTGTACTAAATACACAAAATGCCGGATCTACTAGAAACAAGGGAATAGAAATTGTCGCTGACTATAATGTTAAAAGAAGCAAGAATTTTAGCTGGGATATGCGATTCAACTTCAACCGCATGCGCAACAAGGTTGTTGGACTCCCTGCTTCAGTATCTGAGTACTACATTTCAGACACCTGGTTATATACCGCGAGAGGTGGCTTGAAATTAGGTGGTCCTACTACTTCTTTAACAGGTTCTACTTATTTACGTAACAACGCAGGACAGATTTTGATTAACCCTGCAAATGGTTTACCAATTATCAACTCTACCTTCAGTATTCTTGGCGATCGTAATCCAGACTTTACATTAGGCTGGATCAATAATTTCCGCCTCAAAAATTGGAGATTAAGCGTACTCTGGGATCTCAAAATGGGTGGCGATGTATTTAATGGAACAAGCCGTTGGTTAACCTCTTACGGGTTAAGTCCTAAAACAGCAGACCGCTATAGCCCAAGAGTGATTCAAGGAGTATTGAATGATGGCTTACAGAATACGAATCCAACGCCTAATACTATTTCATTTATACCAGCCTATAACTACACGTATTATACGCTGCCTGACGAAGAGTTTATTGAGCGTGATGTCAACTATTTCCGTTTGAGAGATATCACACTTTCCTACACGTTTAATAAGAATTTCATCAGAGGGCTGAAAACCATGAGTGCATTTATTACAGGAAACGACCTCATCCTTCTTACCAATTACAGTGGTGCTGACCCAGCAGTAAATGGTAATACAGCGGGAAGTCGTGGTGTAGGTGCTTTTGGATACGATTACGGAACGCTTGCTGCTCCGATACAAGTTAACTTCGGAATTAAAGCATCATTTTAATAAATATTAAATCATCTGTAATGAAAAATATATCTAATAAGCTTCTCTTAACAATCACAGCTAGCGCTGTATTGATTTTGAGTTCTTGTACAAAGAAAATAGATGAGGCATTTCTAAACCCCAATGCGCAGGTTGTTCAGCCGATAGAAACCCTCCTACCCAATGTTATTTGTAACATGGTGAGTGCTTACACTGCCAACGGTACAGGATATGGTCCTCAAAATGATGGCCTTTATATTGGTCGTTTTATCCAAAACTGGGCAACCAGCTCTTCAGGTAATCAATACGACCAAATGGGTGATAACTTTATTAACTCTTCGGATGTTATGGGAAGTATTTGGGCTATGCAGTATTATGGCATGGGCAAAAACATATCCAAAATCATTGAGTGGGGAACTGAACAGAAAAAATGGGACTACGTAGGTGTCGCTCAAGCGATCCGTGCATGGGGCTGGATGACTACTACTGATATCCATGATGAAATCATCTTAAAAGAAGCTTTTAACTCTGACCAATTAACTTTCCATTACGACCCACAGCAAGAGGTATATGCTGAGGCAAGAAGACTTTGCTTTGATGCATTAGCCAACCTTTCTAAAACTGGAGACGGAGTAAGTCAAGCAAACCTTGCTAAAGGTGACGCTTTCATGAACCAAGGGAATGTAGACAAATGGAAAAAATTTGTTTACGGTACATTGGCCCGTCTTCATCATCGCTTAACTAACAAGTCTAACCTTTACAATCCAGACTCTGTTATTTATTACGCAAAATTGGCGATGCAAACAAATAGCGACAATACCAACTTCACATTTGATCCCAATGGTGGTGGTTATGGAACTTATAGCTACTGGTCTCCTTTCAGAGGAAATATTGGAGCAATTCGTCAAACAAACTTTATAGCTAATTTGATGATTGGCAGAGATTCAGCTTTCCTTACCGGACAAGTAGACCCCCGTGCGCCTTATATTATTCGAGAAAACCCAAATGGAACGTATAGAGGTGTACGACCAAACAAAGGAATTGACACACTTGCGACTGCAACAGCTCCTGCTAACTTCTGGGGTGGAAGTTTTACCACTACTACCTCTCCTTCTAATGATGCAGGCTGTCGTTATGTGTTCACTAACAAGCCGATTTTCCCAATCATGACTGCTAGTGAAATGCAGTTCTTATTGGCTGAAGCCTATTTAAGAAAAAGAGATAAGGCAAATGCCCTCATTGCCTACAGAAAAGGAATTGACTTAAATATCCAACAGTTGAGGGCTGACTATGAGACAAACGTCCCAACCGCTTTGCGAATGACACAAGCGCAAGTAGATGCCTACTTGAACAATCCAATCAATGTCCCCGCTGCAGCAAACCTCACATTAACACATGTGATGTTACAGAAATATATTGCAACCTATGCTTGGGGAATTTGTGAAACCTGGGTTGATATGCGCAGATTCCATTACACTGATTTAGATCCTGAAACCGGGAAACAAGTTTATCGTGACTTCAATCCCCCAACAGGCACTGACCTCTATTCAAGAAACAGTGGAAAGTGGATTTATCGTCATCGCCCTCGTTACAATTCAGAATACCTGTATAATGTAGCTGAACTGAATCGAGTTGGAGCATTTGCATTGGATTACATCACCAAAGAATGCTGGTTCTCTATTCCTCAATAATTTATAAAAAAGTCAACTATGAAATATTTAATAGGAAAGATTACTGGAATATTCGTTATCGCACTTAGTGTGTTTGCTATTTCTTCCTGCACTAAGTCATTTGACGACAAATTAGTATCTGACCAGAATTACCTAAGCACTGCCACTACACAAGTTTATGTTGCAACAGTTGGGGCTGCTAGAAACTATGTTTATCTAGATTCTAAGCCTGTCAATGG
>CAYFLE010000051.1:0-3144 GCA_964343645.1 uncultured Chitinophaga sp.
AAACCAATTTCTCGCTTTCGCTCTGTTGTGTCGGGCTAATTTGTAGTACTAGTTTGAACTTTTATTAGCTAATACTGCAAAACATGACCATTGTTTTAATCGACAATCAAGAAATTATTTTACGCGGAGCAGAATCAATTATCCAAACTGCCTTTCCTGCGGCCCATTATTTATGTTTTACCTCATTAGAAAAAGGAGTAAAGCAAATAGAAAAGGAGGAGTGTCAATTATTGGTGATGGAAGTGTATTGGCCACAAGTGAATGCCCGTAGTTTGATACAGCAGGTATTAGCGTTAAAACCAAACCTACCTATCGTTGTTTTTTCCGGTAGACCTGAAAAAATTTATGCGAAGTGGATTTTACAATCTGGTGCGAGAGGATTTGTTAGCAAACATTGTCCGCTAATTGAATTAGTGACATGTATACAAACCGTGCTAAAAGGGGAGCATTATCTCAGTCAACTTTTATTGAATCAATTGACGCAGGACTTCTTGCATAAGCGCACTTCAAATCCTTTTGAAAAACTTTCCGCTCGAGAAATGGAGATTTGCCATTTTTTATTGGAAGGGCATTATGTGAGTGAAATAGCATCAATTATGAAGCTGCATGCCTCCACCATTGGCACGCATCAACATCGAATTCTCAAAAAATTAGGGGTGCAGCGAGTGAGCGAAATTCGTGGTTTGGCGGAACTGTATATGTGAGATTAAAAAAGGATAAAAGATTGTTCAAAGAAGAACATCTTTTAACAGCAAGTAAGCAGTTCCGAAATAAATTAATAACCCAGTTACGTCTACTAATGTTGCAATGAATGGCGTAGAGGAGGTAGCAGGGTCTGCACCAAGTTTTTTTAATAGCAATGGAAGCATGGAGCCCATCAGTGTTCCCCATAATACAACGCCTATCAATGCGGCTCCAATAGCGATGCTTACTTGTTGGTAATGGTCTCCAAAAAGATTCAAGAAATAATGTCCACCTAATACAATGCTGCATCCGATTATTCCGAGGGTTACACCCATGTATAAGCCTGATTGAATTTCTCTTCGTGCAATTCTCCACCAATCTTGTACAGTGATTTCTCCTAATGCCATTGCTTGGATAATAAGTGTGGCCGCTTGTGAACCACTATTTCCTCCACTTGAAATTATGAGTGGGATAAAAGTGGATAACACTAACACATGCTCAAGAGTTTTTTGAAAGCCGGACATGGCTGCAATAGTGAATGTTTCTCCTACAAAAAGGATGAGTAACCAAATAATTCTCTTTTTGTAAAGTTTAAGTAGGGGCACATCGAGATACGGTTCTTCTAAGGCGGCGGTACCTCCCATTTTTTGCATGTCCTCACTAAACTCTTCTCCTGCAACCCATAAGATATCATCAATGGTTACGATGCCTAAAAGTTTATTGCTTTGGCTCACCACTGGCAACGCAACTCGGTTGTTCATTTTAAAAATCTCGCTGGCTGTTTCTTGGTCGTCTTCTGGATGCAAGGCAATGACTCTATCATCCATTAACTCGGATACTTTTTTGTGGGGTGCGCTTAAAATAATATCGCTGATTCGTAAGTCATCAATCAATTCGCCTTTATCATTGATTACATAGATAACGTTAATCGTTTCACTGTCTTTCCCGTATTTACGAATGGTAGCAAATACCTCTTCAATAGTATCTGTGGCATACACGTATACATAATCGGGGGTCATTAATCGCCCAATACTATTTTCAGGGTAGCCTAAAAGTGATAGCGTAATTTTCCTTTCTTCCGGATTTAATAATTTGATTAATTCACGTACTACGTTACTGGGTAACTCTTCTAAAAAGTCGGTACGGTCGTCCGCAGGTAGCTCGTTCAATAAGAGTGCAGTGGTATTGGCTGGGAGTTTCCGAATAATACTCTTTTGGCTGGATAGATCTAAGATTTTAAAAACACTAGCGGCTCGGTGAATCGACATGGCAGCAATAATGGTCACATCTTCATCAGGAAAACCTTCTACTAGTTCGGCTACTTCGCTGATATTTTGATCATCGAGGAACGCATGCAACTGTACAGGGTCATTCTGAGCCAGTAACGCTTCAAATTCAGAAGCCAAAATTGCGGGTGTCTGCTCCATCGACATGGCCGCAAAAGTACAAAGGAAAATGCGTACTTCGTGGCAAATTGATGTTATGATTCTTCCTTCATTAGTTGTTGCACCCTCTGCACTACATGGAAAAGGGGTATTTGCTTCTATGGCAATTGAGGCGGATACAATTATTGAAATTTCTCCTGTTATAGTAATGAATGCGGCTGATCGAAAGCAGTTAGATCAAACGCTTTTGCATGATTATATTTTTGAGTGGGGTGAAGACAGATTGTCTTGTTGCATGGCGCTTGGATATATACCACTGTACAATCATGGAAGTCCAAGTAATTGCGATTATGAAATGGATTTTGACGCAGCGTTAATTCGTGTCAAAACAGTTCGACCCATCAAAGCGGGTGAAGAATTATTGATCAATTACCAGGGAGATACAAATAGCACTAAACCGGTCTGGTTCCCTATGCAATAACAAAAAACCCCGCCGAAGCGGGGTTTAGATCAATATATTCTGAAATTAGAATTTGATTTGTCCTCTTAATTCGCCGTTTGGATAAGCCGCCGTTCTGATGCTTACATAATAAACACCATTTAAAAGATTTTCTTCCGTAATTAACACACCATCTACAAACAAGCGACCACTGTAAGTGCCGCAAGTGTTAGTGGTAAATGTAGAGCAACGAACGATGTTGGCTAACGTGAATAACTGAATAGGGTTAGCAGGATAACCAGTAGGCGCCATTCCGTGAATAGACATACCCGCAATTGGAGTAGTGGCAATAGGCCCAGTCAAACCTGACCAACGAATGGTATACGTTAAAATCTTTGTTCCCGTGTTGTAATTCAAATTCATAGATCCCAGTGCGGAAGAAGGACTAGGAGGAAAATTGAGTGCACCTGTTAGAGGCACATCATCACGTACAAACTCTTTGCGTACGTAAAGGTCTTTATCTCTGTTGCATGCACCCATTGAAGTGAGTAGTACAGCAGAAAGTAATAACATAGCAGTAGTCTGGAGCAGTTTCATTGAGATAGATTTTCGTAAAAATAGTATAATTTTTTGATT
>CAYFLE010000051.1:3154-9800 GCA_964343645.1 uncultured Chitinophaga sp.
CCTGAAGTTTAACCAGGGCCTCTAAGGGGGTCAGCCGCTCAATATCAATGGATTCTAGAAAAGCCTTCCATTCGGCTACTTGCGGATTTTCCGCTTCAAAAATGGAGAGTTGGAGCTTGGGGGATTTAGTTGTTTTTGCGTGTATTGGGCCTACATATTGAGGATTGACAGGTCGATTGGATTGTTCCAATTCCGCCAGTTTTTGCTCGGCCATTGTTAACAAGGCTGGGGGCATTCCGGCCATCTGGGCCACATGGATACCAAAGCTATGCAGGGATCCCCCAGGAGCTAGTTTTCTTAAAAAGACAACCTTATTGCCTGACTCTTGATACGTAATGTGATAATTTTTGGCCCGCGAAAAATGAGATTCTAATTCATTTAATTCATGATAATGGGTCGCAAAAAGTGTTCTGGGGCGGTGGGGTGAATCATGTAAATAAGCCGCAATGCTCCAGGCAATTGAAACGCCATCATAGGTGGAGGTTCCTCTCCCGATCTCATCTAGTAATACAAGACTTTTAGTACTCAGATTATTTATGATGGATGCCGTTTCGTTCATTTCAACCATGAAAGTGGATTCGCCACCGGCTAAGTTGTCTGCAGCGCCCACTCGAGTGAATATTTTATCGGTGAGGGGAATACGAGCGCTGGAAGCAGGCACATAGTGACCCATATGGGCCAACAAGCTGATTAGTGCAGTTTGTCTTAATAAGGCCGACTTACCACTCATATTGGGGCCTGTCAATACAATTAATTGTTGCGTGTCTTGATTTAGCAAAAGATCATTGCCAATATAAGGTTGGCCAACCGGTAAGCTTCGTTCGATAACGGGATGCCTTCCCTCAATTATTTCAAGTTGGGTGTCCTCCTGTACAAGTGGTTTGCAATAGTTGAACTGGGCGGCATTTTCAGCAAAGCAGCAGTAGCAATCTAGGATAGCAAGGGTTTGGGCATTTTTTTGCAGCGCGACAATATCATTTTGCAGTTGAGTTATTAATTGGTCAAACAATGTCGCTTCTAATTTCAATATTTGGTCTTCCGCACCTAGGATTTTTTCTTCGTATTCTTTTAATTCAGGAGTGATATATCGCTCGGCATTGGTAAGTGTTTGTTTACGGATCCAGTCAGTGGGTACTTTTTCTTTATGTGCGTTAGTTACTTCCAGATAATATCCAAAAACACTGGTAAAACCTATTTTGAGAGAGGGAATCCCTGTGCGGGCAGATTCTCGCTCTTGCAGTTGTGTCAAATAATTTTTTCCATGGTGAGCAAGTTCTCTTAGTTCATCCAATTCTGCATGTACCCCTTTTGCAATCACTCCTCCTTTTTGTAGTTGCACAGAAGGGTTGTCTAGTAATGTTTGCGTTATCAATGAAAATGTTTGCGGTAGAGCATCTATGGTCACTGCCATATTCTTGAAGGCAGGCTGTGTGAATTGCTGCAGTTTTGATTGAATGGCTGCGGTGAGTTGTAAGAAATTAGCTAATGAGCGCACTTCTCGGGGGTTTACTTTTCGCAGTGCCAATCGGGCAGCTAGTCTTTCTAGGTCTCCCAATTCCGATAATAGTTGAATAAACACGCTTCGATGCTCTTTTTCTTGTAGCAAACATTCAACTGCTGAGAGGCGTTCATTGATTTTCTCTAATTGGATCAGTGGGAATAAAAGCCATCTTTTTAACAAACGACCTCCCATCGGCGTTTGTGTTTGATCAATTACAGAGAGTAGGGTGGGCGTATTTTCTCGAGACGGGTAAATTAATTCCAGATTTCTAATGGTGAAACGATCCATCCACAAGAAAGTATGTTGATCGATTCGCTGCATCCGGGTGATGTGATGCAAATGAGGATGGTCTGTTTCTTTTAGATAATGGAACAGGGCGCCAGCGGCGATCTGCCCCCATTTTAATTCCTCCACGCCAAATCCTTGTAGTGATTGAACTTGAAAATGTTTAATTAATAAATCGCGCGTGTAGGTTTCGTCAAATATCCATTCATCTAGTGTATAAGTATATGTTTTTAAGCCCAGCTTCTCTTTGAGTTGATGCTGTAATTGTTTTTGTACAATGAGTTCGGCAGTGGGCAATCCCTGAATCAGTTTATCTGCATAGTCGTAATCACCTTGTGCAACAAATAATTCGCCTGTGGAAATATCGAGAAACGCTAGCCCCAGTTGCCCATTGTCTGCGGCATGTATCGCTAATAAGAAATTATTATTTCGTTGTTCTAAAATTTTATCATTGACGGTAGTTCCCGGTGTTAACATTTCAGTGACACCTCTTTTCACAAGTCCCTTTGCTAATTTGGGATCCTCTAGTTGGTCACATACGGCCACTCGATGCCCGGCCTTTACCAATTTATGTAGATAAGTATCCAACGAGTGATGTGGAAATCCCGCTAGTTCAGATTCTGCAGCTGCCCCATTATTACGTTTGGTCAATGTGATACCCAAAATACGAGAGGCCAAAATGGCATCCTGTCCAAACGTTTCATAGAAATCGCCAACCCGAAACAAAAGAATCGCATCTGGATACTTTTGTTTGATCGACCGATGCTGCTGCATCATTGGGGTTTCGCCTGTCGCTTTTTTTGCCATGAGAATCAGATAGGAAAGAAGGCAAAAATAAGGAACCCGGCGTACCTTCGCTCTATGCGCAAATTGCAAATGGAGGAATTGGGCAGAAAGTCGGTGGATGAAGTGCGAGCGCTCCATAAAACGCCCATTATTGTAGTATTGGAAAATATCAGAAGTGCCTATAATGTGGGGAGTCTTTTTAGAACCGGAGACGCATTTTTGATTGAAGCAATTTATTTAGTGGGCTATACGGCATCTCCCCCTCATAAGGAGATTCGTAAAACGGCACTGGGTGCAGAAGATTCCGTTACCTGGGTTCATTTTAAAACAATGGCAGAGGCCATACAACAACTTCGTGAAAAAAAATATGCACTCGTTGCGGCAGAACAAACTGATCATAGTATTCCTCTCCATATGTTCAATCACGCTGCTGAATTAGGGGTGGCACTGATTTTTGGGAATGAGGTAACGGGGGTGGAGTTGGAAACATTGAAGCAATGTGATGCTGTAGTAGAAATTCCTCAATTGGGAATCAAACACTCTTTAAATATTGCTACCGCTGCGGGGGTAGTGTTATGGGAATTAGTACGAAAAAAAATAAAGTCTGCTTCCGTACATGCAAAATAAAATAGCCAATTATTTTAGTCTCATTAAGTTTTCGCATACCATTTTTGCAATGCCTTTTGCATTCATTGGTTTTTTCCTAGGTATCAAAAAAAATCCTGTTCCTGTCCCTATCAATCAACTCTCGTTACTTTTTGTATTGGTAGTTGCTTGCATGGTTTTTGCGCGAAGCGCAGCAATGGCTTTTAATCGATACCTAGACCGGCAGTTTGATGCCTTAAACCCGCGCACAGCTGTTAGAGAAATTCCTGCTGGTGTGATTCGTCCAGGGCAAGCACTATTTTTTACTGGGTTGATGTCATTATTATTCATTGGGAGTGCCTGGTTGATTAATCCACTTTGTTTTGCTTTATCGCCGATTGCATTAGCTGTTATACTTGGTTATAGTTACACCAAACGTTTTACTCCATTGTGCCATTTAATATTGGGGTTAGGACTTTCTTTAGCGCCAATTGGGGCTTATTTGGCGGTTATTGGGCAGTTTTCTTTATTGCCACTTCTTTTTTCATTGGCTGTAATATGCTGGGTCAGTGGGTTTGATATAATCTATGCGTTGCAGGACGTAGAATTTGATCGTGCCCAATCCTTGTATTCTATGCCTTCAAGGTTGGGAAGAGCAAACGCATTGTTTGTTTCACGCATACTACATGTAATCAGTTTTATTTTCATTTTTATGGCCGGTATGGTTGGAGTTTTTGGTTGGCTCTATTGGTTGGGTGCATTGGTGTATGGGGGATTATTGGTTTTTCAACAACGCCTCGTTAGTCCTCAGGATCTTAGCCGGGTCAATTTGGCTTTTATGACAGCCAACGGAATAGCCTCTGTTGTTTTTGCGTTTTTCGTAATTGCTGATCTTTATTTACACTAGGAATATGGCACGAATTATGGCATTTGATATAGGGGGTAAAAGAACAGGAATTGCTGTGACGGACCCATTGCAATTAATCGCTACGGGTCTAACTACCATTGATGCAGCTACCTTGGTCGCATTTGTAAAAAACTACTTACAAAGTGAGGAGGTAGAACGTTTTATAGTAGGGTGGCCAACAAATTGGGATGATTCGCCTACACATGGTACCGTGGTGGCTGAAAAAGCAATTGCGCAACTGCAAAAAAACTTTCCTCAAGTGCCCATCACTAAAGTAGATGAACGGTACACTTCAAAAATGGCAAAAGACGCAATGCTGGAAATGGGGTTAAAAAAGAAGGAAAGACGGGATAAAAAATTGGTGGACGAAATTGCGGCTACCATCCTTTTGCAAGATTATCTACGTTCCATTCAGGGGGCGTAACTTTGTTACCTAATGATACTTCCTATTGTTGCCTACGGGCACCCTATTTTACGAAATGTAGCAGCACCCATTCAACCAGGTCAGTTGGACTTGGAGAAGTTTATTGAAGATATGTGGGAGACGATGTATGCCAGCAATGGGGTTGGTTTGGCTGCTCCGCAGGTTAATCAGCCCATTCGAGTTTTTACGGTAGATACGGTTCAGCTATTTGAATCAATGGAAGAAAGTGAGAAAAAGAACTATGCAGATGCACCCGGACTGAAGGCGGTTTTTATCAATGCAACCATCATTGAATTAACGGGAGAACCCTGGCCGTATTCAGAGGGCTGTTTGAGTATCCCTAAGATTCATGAGTCAGTAAGTCGGCCTGCAACGGTCCGGTTGCAATACATGAATGAAAAGTTTGAACCAATGGAAACTGTTTTTAAGGGCATCACTGCACGGGTAATTTTACACGAATATGACCACATTGAAGGAAAGCTATTTATTGATCACTTGACTCCGCTCAAGCGTAAATTATTAAAAAGTAAGCTGACTGATATTTCAAAAGGTAAAGTGTCTGTGGATTACAAGATGAAATTTCATCTATGAGGCTACTGATTCTCTTCTTTTTTTTGGGATTCCTGCAAATTGGTTTTGCACAAAATGCAATAACTGATTCTGTCGATGCCATTCGTTTTCGTCAACTCATTAATTTGTCGGAAGTCGTACTGAAAAGTAATCTGGATGTGAACCGATTCATTGAACAAGTCAAAAATGATACGAGCTTTTATAAGGCCTTTCGCAATCTCCGTATTCTTGAATTCACGTCTAGTAATGATATTTTATTGAAAGATAAAAAGTTGAAGCCCATCGCTCGGTTGCAAAGTAAAACCAAACAACATCGCGAGGGGGATTGCAGACGAACAGAAGTGGTGCAGGAGAAGGTGCAAGGAAATTTTTACCAGCGAGACGGCGATTTTGAATATTATACAGCGGCCTTATATAGTTCTTTGTTTTTTGCCAAGGGAACAGTTTGTGGAGAGAATAATATAGTGGCTGGTAAATCTTTTGTTGCACAGCAATCAAAAGGATTGGCCCGTCACAAGGAACAATTAAAGATGTTGCTCTTTAACCCTGGGAAAAAAATTCCAGGAATTCCCTTTGTGGGGGATAAAGTAGATGTATTTGACAACCAGCACCGCTCACTCTATGATTTCTCCATTGATTACGTAAACTACCGGGGAGAACCTTGTTATTTGTTTTCTATACAAGCAAAACCAAATTTGCGACCGGGACAAAAAGATAAACTAGTGATTGATAAAATGATTACCTGGTTTAGTACTCGGACCATGGAAGTGCTCGCTCGTCATTATACTATGAGCTACAACGCAGGATTCTATGATTTTTCTGTTGAAATTGAAGCAGAACTCATGCGCTATAAAAATTGGGTAGTGCCGAGTGTATTACGCTACGTGGGAAACTGGGATGTTCCTTTTCGTGATCGAGAAAGAGGAGTGTTTACAGCTACGCTCTACGATTTCAATAGCAACTAGCATCATCGAGGAACATGAGAGGCGTATTTTCTCCATTTTTCAATCACTTCTTCTAGGTCTGGAGGTATTTGACATTCAAAATGGAGGGCTGCTTCAGTGGTAGGGTGTATAAATCCTAACGTACGAGCATGAAGTGCCTGTCTTGGACAAATTTCAAAACAGTTGTCGACAAATTGTTTGTACCGCGCATAGATAGTACCCTTTACAATTTTGTCACCCCCATAAAATTCATCACTGAATAGCGGATGGCCCAAGTATTTCATGTGCACACGAATCTGATGGGTGCGGCCTGTTTCTAATCGGCAACGGATTAAGGTAACATAACCAAATCTTTCCAGTACTTCATAATGTGTGATAGCATCTTTTCCATGTTCTCCATCTGGGTAGGCCTCAAAAAGTTTTCTGAATCGTTGATGTCTTCCCACATGCGCTTGGATAGTTCCTTTATCATTTTCTACATCTCCCCATACTAAGGCAACATATTCTCTAGTCACCGTATGATCAAAAAACTGCTTGGCTAATTGACGCATGGCCAAGGTTGTTTTTGCCAACACCAATAGACCACTTGTATTTTTGTCTATTCGGTGAACCATACCAAAGCGAGGTAAACTTTCTTCAGAAAT
>CAYFLE010000052.1:0-9799 GCA_964343645.1 uncultured Chitinophaga sp.
CCACTGGACAGATGTTTCGGTATAGTAAGCTGACCATTTGCTACAGATAAAACAACTGGAGCCTGGGCTCTGGTAAAAACAGAATCTGTATTCAATAATTCCACTTGTAATAAAGAGCCTATAGTTTGACTTTGGGGGCGAATGACTTGTGCGCTGAACCAAATGGTTTCACCTGCCGCATAGGTATTGCGGTCAAGTTGTACATATATCTTTTCCTGACTGAATAAGTTGTCTGCTGCGCAAAGCGCCAATAAAAAGAATAAGGCTATTCTTAGCTGCGTCAAAAAGTAATTATTTCCCAAAGAAATTCTTTGCCATGCCTGCCAACATTGGATATTTCTCTGTCACATAATCTTTCAAGATCAGCAATACTTTTTTTGCTTGATCTTCGGTGATTCCCGCTTCGTTTTTCAATTTGTCGATGAGTTCTTGCATGGCTGTTAATTAAGCAACTTTTAATAGATTGAATTTACTCTTGTCAAATTTTCGTTCCGCGTATTCCAATGTCAATTGAAATTGTTTGGTATTGGAAGAGGGTAACTCGTACATGGCATCAGTGAGAATGCTTTCGCAGATACTTCGAAGTCCTCTTGCACCCAATTTGAATTCCATGGCTTTTTGCACCATAAAATCTAGCACTGCGTCTTCGATCGTGAGTTTAATATTTTCCATTTCAAACAAACGCGTGTACTGTTTAACTAGGGCGTTTTTAGGTTCGGTCAAAATAGAGCGAAGGGTAGGTGCATCCAACGGATCCAAATGCGTCACCACTGGCAAGCGACCTAATAGTTCTGGGATTAATCCAAAACCTTTCAAGTCTGTCGCATTCACATAGCCTAACAAATTTTTCTGTTTATTTTCTTGTAATTCTTTGTCAACATTAAAACCAATGGTATTGGATTGTACGCGTCGACCAATGATTTTATCAATGCCATCAAAGGCACCTCCACAGATAAACAGAATATTTTGCGTATTGATTTTGATTAATTTTTGCTCAGGATGCTTACGTCCTCCTTGTGGGGGTACCAACACATCAGTTCCTTCTAAGAGTTTCAGCATTCCTTGTTGTACGCCTTCGCCACTGACATCGCGGGTAATGGAGGGGTTATCCCCTTTGCGCGCAATTTTATCAATCTCATCGATGTAAACGATTCCTCTTTCTGCCGCAGGCACATCATAATTGCAAACTTGTAATAAGCGAGTTAAGATGCTCTCTACATCTTCTCCTACATACCCTGCTTCAGTAAACACCGTTGCATCTACAATCGCGAACGGGACATTGAGTAAGCGAGCGATACTTTTTGCTAGGAGGGTTTTACCAGTGCCGGTTTCACCGACCATGACAATATTGCTCTTTTCAATTTCTACATCCCCTTCTTTATTGGCCTCCTGATTTTTTTGTTGTAAGCGTTTGTAGTGATTGTACACGGCAACAGACAATACTTTTTTTGCTTCATCTTGCCCAATCACATACTCATCTAAAAAACGTTTGATCTCGATGGGCTTTTTTACCGTGAGTTTGAAAGACGCTTTTGTTTTTTCTTCCTTTGCGGTGAGCTCTTGATCAATAATTTCACGCGCATGCTCTACGCAATTTTCGCAGATATGTCCCTCTTGTCCCGCAATGAGAATTTTTACCTCATCACGACTTCTGCCACAGAACGCACAATGCAGCGTATTTTTAGCCATCGATTAAATTTTATCAACTAGTTTATCCGCAATACCGTATTCAATAGCTTGTTTTGCATCCATCCAATAGTCTCGATCAAAATCTTTCATTATTTGCTCCACGGTCTTCCCACAATTCTTTGCGAGTATTCCGGCGCCAATTTCTTTTACGCGACGAGTTTGTTCTGCTTGGATTTCCAAATCAGCGCTCACTCCCCGAATAAAACCACCCAATGAAGGTTGGTGAATCATCACCTCTCCATGCGGATAGATATATCGCTTTCCTTTGACACCTCCACTGAGCAAAATGCTGCCCATGGAAGCGGCTAATCCCATACAAATAGTACTAACCGGGCTGCTGATGAGCTGCATGGTATCATAAATAACCATACCGCTAGTGACCACACCCCCAGGACTATTGATGAAAAATTTAATTTCTTGACCTGGCTTGTCAGCCTCTAATAATAACAATTTGCTAACCACATCTTTGGCACTCTTGTCATCTACAACGCCCCATAAATACACGGCTCTTTTTTCAAAAAAGTAACGTTCTAGTTTTTTGCTGAACATCCCAATATCAGATTTGGGTTGCTCTTCTTTTTCTTCTTCGTCTTCGAGTTTCCAGTCAGCGAAACGATAATTTTCACTTTTCATAATGCTTAATCTTTCTTTTGTTTACGGGGATTTGTCAATAATACTTCATCCACCAGCCCATATTCTTTGGCTTCTGCGGCAGTCATCCAATTATCCCTATCAAAATCTTTTTCTATTTGCTCAATGGATTTGCCCGTGTGTGAGTGCACCACTTCGTACAATTCCTTTTTTAGTTTACGAATTTCTTTTACTGTGATTTCGATATCACTAGCTTGCCCACCTATGGCTCCACTGGGCTGGTGCATCATGATGCGCGAGTGACGCAGTGCAGCACGTTTGCCTTTTGTTCCGGCTCCTAGTAATACACAAGCCATCGAAGCGGCAACGCCAATACAAATGGTAGCAATATCTGGGCTTACATATTGCATGGTATCGTATACACCTAAGCCAGCATATACGCTACCTCCTGGACTATTGATATACATATTGATATCCCGTGAACGGTCAGCGGAATCCAGAAATAATAACTGTGCAGTAACAATATTGGCGATTTCATCATTGATGGGGTAACCCAAAAAAATGATACGGTCCATCATCAAACGGCTATATACATCCATCACAGCCACATTCAACGAACGCTCTTCAATGATGTTGGGCGTCATGGCTGTAATTAAATGATTGCCATACTGATGAAGCGTGTTACTTGAAATGCCCCGGTGTTTAACGGCGTACTTCTCAAATTCTGATCGGGTGCTCATAATTCCTGTTTTTTAAAGAATAGCAAATATCCGACCAAAAGGTGGGTCAACAAAATTGGAGACAGGCTGTCAGGCGGGAGAAAAAGCGATTAATGGTGGTGGTGCTGGTGCTCTTCAACCATTTTGGTAAAAGCCTCTGCCTCAATGTTCTTGTCAGTTGGCTTTAATTGCGTGGCACCCCATTCGAAAAGCTTTTGGGTTTGGATACGATGATAAGCATCTTCTACAAACTTGCGATCCTTCATCATACGCTCTACGTAATCATTTACCCAAGGTTGGTCATCTGCCAGGTTGGCTCCTCCCATATAACTGAAGAGTTGATTTTTAGCAAATGACCGAAGGTCGGCTGGGTCAACTTGAATATTATTTTCGTTGACCATTTTTTCTGAAATCAATGTCCACTTCAACTGCGTGTTGAATTTTGGATAATCTGCTTCAACCTCTTCATCTGTTTTTGGAGTTTCTCCTTGTGATTTGAGCCAGTTCTTCAAAAAGGCTTCGGGGAATTCCATTTTGGTATTGTCTAGCAACTGATGATAGAGTTGATCGTGCAATTGGTTAGCGGCTTGGCCATCCCAATAAGCTTGAATTTCTTCTTTGATTTTACCGCGAAATGCCTCGGTTGTTTTTACTTCTTTACCGGGGTAAAGTTGCTCAAAAAATTCTTCGTTCAATTCACGTTTTTCAAGAATGCCCACTTTAGTCAGCACTATATTGAAATATTTTTCGGCAGCTGCGGCGTCTTTTTTATCAAATCCTAAATCACTCAAAATCCATTCTCTTTCTTTTTCTTCAAATGCTTCATTGAGGGAAAGCGTCAATTGATCACCAACTTTTTTCCCTGTCCAGTTCTTGCGTTTTCCTTCTTTGAAATATTTGACGAGTAATGAATTTTCTTTAGTGGCGCCTCCCTCAATAAGATTGCCTTGTGCGTCTGCTTCGATGAAATTAACGTTGATCACATTTTCTTCAGATTGAACAGACTCTTCATCCTTCATATTGCCGTATCTGTTTTGCAAACGAGTTACTTCACTGTCGATCATTTCCTCTGTAACCGTTACTACATAGCGAGTTGTTTTTGCCTTGGCAAGATCAGGCATTTTAAAGTCAGGCTTGAGTCCAATTTCAAAGTGAAAGGTGTAATCAAGGGGATTACTCACGTCCAATTGACTCATATCAGTATCTAGAGGAAGTGGTTGCGCAAAAATTTGGATTTTTTCTTGTTGAATCCATCCAATGAGCTCACGATCTACCGTTTTTAATACCTCATCAGTAAAAAGAGAAGGCCCGTACATCTTTTTGATTAATCCAGCGGGAACCATTCCTTTACGAAAACCCGGAATATTGGCTTTACGACCATACTCCTTTAATGCCTTTTCAAAGGCAGGGAGGTAGTCATTTTTTTCAAGCTTGATGGTGATTTTTTCGTGAAGTTTTCCAAGGTTGGAACGGGAAATGGTTGCCATAGAACTGATTATAACAGTAAAAAAGTCCGGATGGAGGGACTCGAACCCCCACACCTTGCGGCATCAGATCCTAAGTCTGACGTGTCTACCAATTTCACCACATCCGGATAGCCCTCGCAAAGGGGACGCAAATGTAGGCCTTTTTTGTTGTTCAGATTGATTAAAATCCCATTCTTGGACGGACAAAAAACCATTTTTTGAGATTTTCCCTTTACAAAAAGGGGGAAAAAACTTAGATTTGAACGGGACCTAACCTCCCCCAAACAACTGAAGATGAGAAAAACCCTTTCAGGGCTATTCCTGCTGTTCTATGCACAGGTCAATTTTGCCCAAAATCCTGCTACAACGTTTACGATTCCAAATCGCACGATCCAACTCCCTTGTGGAACTACTTGCACGCCTATTAATGTGCAAGTCCCCCATATCAAACAAACAAGTAGTTATGTGGTTACCAATCCTGCCTACGTGCCGTTTGATTATGTGACACCAACGGGAACAATTGTGAGCGCTATCTATATTGATGACACCTGGAGCCAAGTAATAAGCTTACCGTTTAGCTTTTGTTTCTACAACAATAGTTTTGCTTCTTTATTGATGGGTTCTAATTCAGCCATCACATTTGATGTAACAAGAGCTGGTTTAGGAAGTGGATATTCAATCGCAAGCGGTTCAGGCGCCATACCTAATACTTCTTATGCGCCAAACATGATATTCGGTCCCTATCATGATATTGATCCAGGTCTTTCTTCTCCCAATAAAAAAATTGAATATCGAGTGGAGGGTACTGCTCCTAAGCGTCGATTCATTGCGAGCTATAATGACATGCCTTACTTTGGTTCTAGTTGTACTGTAGAAAGAGCGACACATCAAATGGTGTTGTATGAAGGAACGGGTATTGTCGAGATCTATATAAAGGATAAACCATTTTGTACAGGATGGAATGGAGGGAATGCTATTTTGGGAATGCAAGATGGCACTCGTACGCAAGCAATTGCTCCAGTTGGAAAAAACGCATCTCAATGGGGATCTACGGGTATGAATGAGTGTTATCGATTTATACCATACGGGGCCACTCCGCGTTTTAAGAATGCCAAATTATTGGTGAACGGTACGCAGGTTGCTACGGCAGATACTTCTTCCGGTACTACAGCAGGTGTTTTGAATTTGAACTTTCCAAACGTTTGCCCTACGGCAGACAGTACCGCTTATGTAGTACAAGTAACGTATGGTGATTGTAACACCCCAACTAATGATGTTAGTTTTACAGACACGGTATTTGTCAAAAAAATTGCACCGAGTGCAACAGTGGCAAAAACAGATCCTAATTGTGCGCCTAATGGAACTATTACAGTGACTGCACAAGGTGGAACTGCTCCCTATCAATATAGTATTAATGGAGGAACCACTTGGCAATCCTCCAACACGTTTACCGGATTGGGTGGCGGCACGTACAATGTATTAGTAAAAGACGTGAATAACTGTTCTTCCGGTCCTCAGCCTGTTAGCCTGGCTGTTTCTAATACATTAGTGCAAACCGTTGCTAAAACAGATGCGAATTGTACTACAACCGGAACTATTACAATCACCGCAAGCGGGGGTGGAAATCCTCCTTATGAATATAGCATCAACGGGGGAACTACTTGGCAAGCATCCAATGCATTTACTGGTTTAGCGGGAGGTAATTACACAGTGGTTACTCGAAACCCAACTACAACTTGTACCGCAACCACTGCAGTGACCATTACTTTTACCAATACACTTTCGCTTGGAGCAATTAATGGAACTAGTATTTGTTTTGGAAGTTCATTCACACCAACTGTGACTACAAATGGTACCTCATTTGCTTGGACACCTACTGCTGGAGTGAGTAACCCTGCCATTGCAAATCCTGTATTTACACCTGCTACTACTACTGCTTATACATTGGAAGCAAGACTTGGTACTTGTACTACTCGTCAAGCGATGAACATTGTCATTTTCCCAGGGGCTACAGCCAATGCAGGGGTAGATGCAATTATTATTGCTGGAGATGTGTATGCTATGCAAGGTGCCGGTTCTACTGGAACTTATTTGTGGACACCATCCACCGCCTTAACTAATCCTGCAATTTTAAATCCGGCCGCCAATCCAGCTTCCACTACCACCTACACCCTCCGTGTTACAACGAGTCAGGGTTGTATTGCAACGGATGATATGACTTTGACAGTGATTCCTTATTGTATCAAACCAATGAATGCATTTACGCCAAATGGAGATGGGGTCAATGATCGTTGGTTGATTACCAATGGAAATTGCTTAACTAAAGCAAGGGTACAAGTGTACAACCGATATGGAGCGAAAGTATTTGAAGACTTAAATTATAAGAACACTTGGGATGGTACGTATAATGGAAGTGCGTTACCAGATGGTACCTATTATTATGTAATTAGCTTCCAATTGATCAATAATAAAGTGGAGTCAAGAACTGGAAACGTAACCATTCTTCGATGATCAATCTTTAACTGCACAACATGAAAAAACTTATTATATTAATTACTTGCTCTTTCTCTTTGAGTTTGTCTGCTCAACAGCTGATGACATCCTCCTTATATGACTTGCAAGGAAATTTGCATAATCCTGCTGTAGCAGGAGTGGGAGGTCAAACGTTGTTCGGCGCTTCCTATCGTAGTATGTGGAGTGGAATTGCGGGAAGTCCTACTACTGCTTTAGTTTTTGGATCTACTTATTTGGAGAAAGCAAAAATTGGCGTAGGCGGGTATTTGTATAGTGATGTGACAGGGCCTACCAGCCGCAAAGGAATTCAAACTTCTTATGCTTATCATATTCCTTTACAAAAAGGAGGAATCTTTTCCATTGGATTGGAAGCTCGATTTCAACAATTTGCTATAGATAAAGCCATGTTGATGGAAGCGATCGGCAACGATCCTGTTATGGGAGGCGCTGCCAATCGATTCAAAGGAGATGCCGGAGTAGGTGTTGCGTATACCACCAAAAAATTTCAATTAGGGGCATCGGTTAGTCAGCTGATTCAATCAAAATTGAATTTTTATTCTGGCTCACTCACTCGTACAGAAGAAGCAAGACTATATCGACATTTTTATTTACAAGGGTCTTACAATTGGAAAGTGGATGCAAATACAACCATCATTCCAAACTTTTTAATGATTTATTTGCCGAATGCTCCTACAGAAATACAAGCAGGTGCACGTATTGAGCATCGTGAATTATTTTGGTGGGGACTTTCGCTGCGGGCACGTCAAAGTTGGATGCTCTCTGCCGGTGTGAAAGTGCAAAAGAAATTAACGCTTGGTTATTCCTTTGATATTTACTCCACTCCCTTGAGCGTTTTTGATAAAGGGCCAAATGCACACGAAGTGCTATTGCGTTATCAGTTGAAAAAATAGAAAAGGCCTTACTAGAGCCTCGCTTTCGCTGGATTTTAATTTGTAAATTCGTAATCCATGGAGGCGTTAGCGCAAATACCAAGGTATAATTTATCGGCCGAAGAGGAAAAAAAACTCATTCTACGTGAGTACCGTTCCTTGTTGCGCCTACTCAAGTCTCGATTGAAGCCGGGAGATAAGGAATTATTACGCACGGCTTTCGAAATGGCAGCGGAGGCGCATGAAACCATGCGTAGAAAATCAGGGGAGCCTTATATTTTACATCCGATTGCTGTTGCTAAAATTTGTGTAGAAGAAATTGGGTTAGGCATTCGCTCCACGCTTTGTGCGTTGTTGCATGACACGGTGGAAGACACGGATATTACACTAGAAGATATCCGACGTGAATTTGGCGAAGAAGTGACGCGTATTGTGGATGGGCTTACTAAAATTGCCAACGTAATAGACGTGAACGCTTCACAGCAAGCGGAGAATTTCAAAAAGATTTTATTGACGTTGACCGATGATCCACGTGTAATCCTGATCAAACTGTCTGATCGGTTGCATAATATGCGCACGTTGGGTGTGATGAAGCGGGAAAAGCAATTGAAAATTGCATCAGAAACCATTTTCATTTATGCCCCATTGGCACACCGGATGGGACTTTATTCCATTAAAACAGAAATGGAAGATCTCGCCATGAAATACATGGAGCCGGATCGATATCGGGATATTGCGCGTAAGCTTTCTGAAACAAAAAAAGATCGAACACGTTTTATCAATGACTTTATTCGTCCAATCAAGGAAAAAGTAGAAAAGTCAGGCATCAAAGGAGAAATATACGGACGGCCTAAAAGCATTCACTCCATTTGGAATAAAATGAAAAAGAAGGGAGTGGAATTTGAAGAAGTGTATGACCTCTTTGCCATCCGGGTCATTTTAGATTCTGCTCCAGAAAAAGAAAAAGAAGAATGCTGGAAAGTCTATTCATTGATCACAGATGAGTATAGTCCTTCTCCAGAACGGTTGCGTGATTGGTTGAGTAATCCCAAAGCAAATGGATATGAAGCATTGCATACTACGGTGATGGGACCGCAAGGGAAATGGGTGGAAGTTCAAATTCGCTCAGAACGAATGAATGAAATTGCGGAAAAAGGATTGGCCGCCCATTGGAAGTACAAAGAGGGCAATCAAGATGAAAGTCGTTTTGATAAATGGTTCCAACAGATTCGCGAAGTGATTACAAACCAGGAAACAGACAGCATTGATTTTTTACAAGATTTCAAAACCAGTTTTTTAGCAGAGGAAATCTATATCTATACGCCTAAGGGAGATGTAAAAATGTTGCCCGTAGGCTCCACAGCATTAGATTTTGCTTTTTCGATTCACAGTGCAATTGGTGTTAAAACAATTGGGGCCAAAGTCAATCACAAATTGGTGCCGATCAGTCACAAATTGCATAGTGGGGATCAGGTTGAAATCATAACTAGCAACAAACAAAAGGCTTCGGAGGACTGGCTCAATTTTGTAGTGACGTCTAAGGCAAAGGGGCGTATCAGGGATGCCATGAGGGAGGAAAAACGAAAAGTGGCCGAGGAAGGAAAGTATGCACTACAACGAAAGTTAGAGGGGATGGGGGCTGCTTTTTCACCGCATAATATTGAGGAGCTGGTGCATTGGTATAAAGTAGCTTCAAGTCTTGATCTTTACTATAGTATTTCTATCAAGGAAATTGATTTGAAGGAACTCAAGTCTTTCAAACAAATTGGAGATCGTATTGAAGCACCTCGACCTGTAAAAGCCACTTCCACTGTCAATGAAAAAACAGAAATTACTCCTTATCATCAATTACCTAAAAAAGATACGGAGCTCATCATTTTTGGAGAGCGAAGTGATAAAGTCGTTTACAGTCTTGCCAATTGTTGTAAGC
>CAYFLE010000053.1:0-9106 GCA_964343645.1 uncultured Chitinophaga sp.
GTCAGGGTGCTGAGTCCCTGTTTGTGGGCTTGATAGGCCGTATAATTTTCTTGATACCAGCTTGCAAAGGGTTCTGTCTGTAAAACCTCTTTGGAGAGAAAGCCTACCAACGATTTTTCATTGGGGCGCTCCGAAAGTGTTTCATATCGTGTTTGCGCCCACCCATTACTCAAGGCAATGGAAAGGAAGCATACTAGAAAAAATGACTTCATGGCTTTTGTAAATTAGTGCGCAGCTCTATCAAAAATGTTCGCAGCTGTTGAAGGGATTGGACCAAGGTAAATTGATCGTCTGGCTTTTTATTCTTTTTTAAAAAATCTCTGGCACCATCAATCGTGAACTTACGTCGACGAAGTAAGTCATAGATGAGTACTAAATTTTTTACATCAACGGGTCTAAAGTAACGATCCCCTTTTTTATTTTTTCTGGGTTGAAGTATGGGAAACTCCGATTCCCAATAGCGAATGAGCGATTGATTTTCCTGAAACATTTTTGCTACTTCCCCAATGGTGTAGTATTGCTTTTTGAATAACTCCTCATCATTGGGAACTTGAATTTGTTTAGCACGATTGGCCATTTCCTGCATAGACTTTCTTCCTCTTTTTCCGGTGGTGGTGGGTACTTCTTTTTTTCTTACCGCACGAATGCCAACAGCAGGAGTACTTGTGGACGGAGGAGGAGGTGGTGGGGGAAGAGGCGATGATTCCACTTCCGCTACAGGATTGGGTGGAGCGGGAGATGATACAACAGCTTGCTCTATGTTTTCTTCCGGAGCAGCGCCGAAATCATCAAAAGCTAAACTGATTTGTGTCAGTGGTTTTTTTCGCATAGTCTCTTGTAAAGATAACAAAGGCAATGCCTTTCCCTTTGCTAAAGTTACGGTGTGGAAAACTGATGCTTAGTCTAAACTTTGGTTGGATGCTGCCGCTTGTTTAAGGAGGCGATCAAATTGTGCAGGAGTCAGGTCGTTATAGAAGAAATAAATCGGATCAATTTTCGATCCATTCTTGATGACTTCATAATGGCAATGGGGGCCGGTAGATTTTCCGGTGCTGCCGACCCATCCAATTACTTCGCCTCTTTTTACCTGTTGCCCTACGCGCGCTTTTACACGTACCATGTGACCATAGAGCGTTTGATACCCGTATCCGTGATTGATGATCACATGTTTGCCATATCCGTCTCCGGAGTTACCGGCTTCCTCCACCCGTCCATTGGCGGTAGCATATATGGGAGTTCCTTGTGGGGCAGTAAAATCAAGACCCGGGTGCATGCGAGGCATTTTGTAGATAGGGTCAATGCGGTAGCCAAAACCAGAGGCAATCCGTTTTAGATTTTTATTACTCACGGGTTGAATAGCAGGCGTATGCGACAGTAGTCTTTCTTTGTCTTTGACCAATTGGTTAACCTCACTATACGATTGCTGCTGTGAACGGATGCGTTCCACTAAATTATCTAATGTAGCCGCTACGGAACTTGCTAATTTTTGACTACTGATTTTTTCAATTTTTGCTAATTCTTTTTCTGTCTCTATTTTTTTTGCTCGGGCACTATCGGGAATGGGCGTGGCTTCAAAAATGGCCCGATAAATATCATTGTCTCTGGTCTCTAATTCTTTCATTTGTTCTTCCAAGGTGCGGGCTTTTTCTACTAATGCATAATAATCATCACGCATTTCCCGATTTTGCAATTCCAGCATTTTTTCACGGGGAGAACCGATGAACTGAAACGCAAAATAGGCGATACCCGAAGCAGTTACCAATGAGGCTGCAACAAAACCAAACACACGCAACACCTTTACCCGAAGTGGGGTCACCGCTTTTTCATAGCGGAGCGTGTTGGTGTTATAATAGTATTTGACCTTTTTCATTGCAGGGGTAGCTGCTTTTATTGCCTTACCTTTGCTGTCATCACAGGCAAACAAATATAGTATTTACTCTTATGATGACTTCCGGTGAAATCAGACAGGCGTTTTTGGACTTTTTTCATTCCAAAGGACACACTATTGTTCCCTCTGCACCTATTGTGGTAAAGAATGACCCCACCCTGATGTTCACCAATGCGGGCATGAATCAATTCAAGGATTATTTTTTAGGCAATAAGCAGGCGCCTTATAATCGTGCTGTCGATACACAAAAATGTTTACGAGTAAGTGGCAAGCACAATGACTTGGAGGAAGTAGGCGTCGACACGTATCACCATACGATGTTTGAAATGCTCGGAAACTGGAGTTTCGGAGATTATTTTAAAAATGAAGCCATCGAGTGGAGTTGGCAACTGCTGACTGAGGTGTATAAAATTCCTAAAGATCGATTGTATGCAACAGTGTTTGAGGGCGATGCGAAAGAGGGATTGCCACCGTCATCTATTGCCTTAAAAAAATGGAAAGAAATTTTGCCCGACGAGCGAATTGTAATGGGTAATAAAAAAGATAATTTTTGGGAGATGGGGGACACTGGTCCTTGTGGTCCTTGTAGCGAAATACATGTGGATTGTCGACCAGAAGACGAAAGAAAAAAAATTCCCGGGCAACAACTCGTCAATAAAGATCATCCGCAGGTCATTGAAATTTGGAATAACGTATTCATTCAATACAATCGTAAAAAAGACGGTTCATTAGAGCCGCTTCCTGCTACACACGTTGATACTGGAATGGGATTAGAAAGATTAGTGCGTGTTTTGCAGGGAAAAACCTCCAACTACGATACGGATATTTTTAGTGGAACCATTCAGCAAGTTGAAAAGATTACAGGAGCTACCTATGATGGTTCTGATAGTAAACAGGCGGTAGCATTTAGAGTATTGGCTGACCATATTCGTGCCATCAGCTTTACAATTGCGGATGGACAGTTGCCTTCCAACACAGGAGCCGGTTATGTGATTCGACGCATTTTACGCCGCGCCGTTCGCTACTATTATTCTTATTTGGGGTATAAGCAACCGTTGCTCGCACAACTCGTGCCTTTACTAGCTACACAATTTGAAAAAGTATTTCCCGAATTACAACAACAAGTTGAGTTTGTTGCGCGCGTGGTGCGGGAAGAAGAAGAAGCTTTTTTGCGAACATTAGAAAAGGGGTTGAAAAGAATAGATGAGTTGATGCAAACCAGCAATAAAGTCATTGCTGGAACTGCAGCCTTTGAACTATATGACACGTATGGCTTCCCCATCGATTTGACTCGTCTCATTGCATCAGAAAATAAATTGCAAGTAGATGAAGCGGGCTTTGAGGCCGAAATGAAAAAACAAAAAGATCGCAGTCGTGCGGCTACTGCCATTGATGCCGGAGATTGGAATCAATTGGAAGAAGGGGCTAATTTGTTTGTGGGGTATGATCAACTTGAAGCAACTACGACCGTATTAAAATATCGTTCGGTAAAAGCAAAAGGAAAAGAGGGTTTTCAGTGGGTGTTGAAGCAAACCCCATTTTATGCAGAGAGCGGGGGACAAGTAGGAGATAGAGGGTGGCTCTATTTTGAAGGAGAAGCTATTGAAGTAGTAGATACTAAAAAAGACAATGACCTGATTGTTCATTATACGGAGCATGTTCCTGCTAAGCCTGATGCAGCAGTCATCGCAAAGGTAGATCACGCGTTGCGTGGAGCTACGGCCTATCATCACACGGCCACACACTTGTTACATGCTGCTTTACGCAATATTGTTGGAACGCATGTGGCACAAAAAGGATCGATGGTCAATGCGACTAATCTGCGTTTTGACTTTTCGCATTTTGCGAAAGTAACTGCCGAAGAATTGGAAAAGGTAGAAGCTTTAGTCAATGAAAAAATCCGGGAAAATTGCGCGGTAGTAATTAAATCAATGCCCAAGGATGAAGCTATGAAATTGGGAGCGATGGCATTATTTGGTGAAAAATATGGCGATACTGTTCGCGTAGTAATTATCGATCCTACTTACTCCATTGAATTGTGCGGAGGTACCCATGTGGGAAACACGGGTGAGTTGGGACTGTTTAAAATTACCAGCGAGGCGGCTGTTGCAGCAGGTGTGCGAAGAATTGAAGCTTGTTGTGGAAAGCAGGCTGAGGCCTTTGTGAATCAAGAGATGCAACTCTTACAACAGATTCGTGAAGCATTGAAAAATCCAAAAGATATCATTCGCTCTATTGAACAATTGCAAACAGACAATACTGAATTAAAAAAACAATTCGAAGCGCTGGAAGCAAAACAGTTGCAGGCAATGTCCCAGCAATTAATGCAAAAAGCGCAAGCTATTAATGGCACTGCATTTATTGGATTAACAGTTCAAGTAAGCAATGCCGATGCGTTGAAAAAAATATGCACTGAATTAAAATTAATCCAGCCAGAACAAGTTACTGTGCTATGTGCAAACATTGGCGGTAAAGCTGCAGTGGCAGTGAGTTTATCCGACTCTATTGTAAAAACGAAAGGGCTGGATGCTGGCAAAATAATTAAAGAAATTATTGCCCCGCTTATTAAAGGCGGTGGCGGTGGACAAAAAACATTAGCTACGGCTGGGGGTCAGGAAATCAATCACTTTGATCAAGTGATTGCAGCTGTTCAAGCATTATTGTAAGTTGACTAATTTAAGCAAATGAAAAATATTTCAATTCTACTCCTGTTTCTTTCGTTTTTTCTTGTATCCTGTAGTGGTCAGCGGGATCAACAGTTTACCGTAACGGGAACAATTAATCGGATGAATCCTGCTATGGTTTATCTAGAGGAAATTTCGATGACAAGCAGAAAATCAATAATGGTTGACTCCGTGCGCCCCAATAAAGATGGATCGTTTGTGTTGCATACTAAAAAAAACGAGGAGGCCATATTCAACGTACGGATTGATCAACAAGAATATCCAGCTGCTGCTGTTATAAATGATGCAGAAAAAGTGGATGTCCAAATATTTTTTGATCCGGTAAGTAAGGTAATGACAGATCGATACGATATAAAGGGATCACCTGCTAGCACAGCTTTACAGACGTACATGTTAACGTTTAATAGTCAAATAATGAAGGGAAAGGTGGATTCACTTCGCCTCCTCACTGATCAAGCGTTGGCTAGTAGTAAGAGCCCCGCTTTGTCGATGATGATTTTGTGGTATTATCAAAGCATTGCGGGTGTTCCAGATTTTGGGTTAACGGGGTTTACCGATGAAGAAACGATAACCTTAGTAAAAAACTTAAATAAAAAGTATCCTGACCATAAAGGGATAGAAGCGCTAAATATTTTACTTGCTGAAAAACCCAAACCTGCACAAGATTTAGTAGGACAAACAGCCCCAGAATTTTCACTGCCAGATCCTACTGGTAAAATGATTAGCCTGAGTTCTTTCAGAGGTAAATATGTATTAGTAGATTTTTGGGCTAGCTGGTGTGGGCCTTGTCGGTTAGAAAATCCCAACGTGGTGAAAGCTTATGCACAATTCAAGCATAGAAACTTTACGATTCTAGGTGTTTCTTTAGATCAAGAGGATGGAAAAGAAAACTGGATGAAGGCGGTGATGAAAGATAAACTCACTTGGACACAGGTTAGCGATCTTAAATTTTGGGGTAGTGCGGTTGTTCCCTTGTATAATATTGAAGGAATCCCTTTTAATGTGTTGGTAGATCCCAACGGAAAGATTGTAGCTAAGGCATTACGGGGAGAAAATCTTGCCACAACACTCGACAAGGTTTTGCCAAAATAATTTCAGGATTTCTTTTTCCAGGTCTTATACGTAAGGGTACGAATAGGTTTTTGTACGACGGGCTTGCGAAGAGGCACACACTTTTTTAATTCTCCCTTACATTGTTCCGGTAGTTGCTGATACAATACGGTCCCTTCCGTTTTCCATTTCAATTGTTCGTCAGTTACCGCACGGATAATTTTTCCAGGGTTTCCCACCACTACACTTCTGGGCGGAATATTTTCTCCCTCTTTGATAAAAGTTAAGGCGCCAACAATCGATTCATCCCCAAGTAAAACGTGATCCATTAGTACGCTGTTCATGCCGACTAAACAATTTCGTCCAATGGTAGCGCCATGAATGATGGCGCCATGACCAATATGTGCCCCTTCTTTTAATAATACCGTAAGTCCTGGGAACATATGAAGGGTACAATTCTCTTGCACATTACATCCGTCTTCTAAAATGATTTTGCCCCAATCACCTCTTAGTGCTGCACCCGGTCCGATATAACAATTTTTCCCAATGGTGACATCGCCTGTTACCACCGCCTGTGGATGAACAAAAGAACTGGGATGAACAATTGGACGAACACCATTGAATGCGTAAAACATATTAATTACACTAAATTTTTATGGGTGCGATAACAGAGCCCTTTGAATTGCGCTACTAGTTGTTGATGCTGATTATGAATAGTAATCTGATAAAGTCCAGTACTTTTTCCATTGTGTAACTCGGTAGCCGTGGCAGTCAATTGATCACCTACCAGTACTTGTTTGGTAAAATTGATCGAAGTATCTAGTGCTACCGAAAGATCATTACGATTATTACACGCAAAGGCAAATGCACTATCTGCTAGTGCAAACGTGACGCCTCCATGTACAATCCCAAATCCATTAACCATCTCCGATCGAATAGTCATTTGTATACGACTCATCCCTTCGCGCACCTCCAATACTTCTATGCCAAGCCACTGTGAAAAACGATCCTCTTGCATCATTTTATCAACTACTTGTTTTGCTAAGGCATCTGCTTGCGTGTTTTGTGACATAGTGCGTCTAATTAATGTCCTTTGAAACTTGGTTTTCTTTTTTCTAAAAATGCGGCCACTCCTTCGTTGAAATCATGTGTAGCGGCGGCTTGTTGTTGGAATTGGTCTTCCCGCTCAAGTTGTGCGGCTAAAGTTGATTGTGCACTTGTCTCTAATTGTTTTTTAATGAGGGCCAATGCCGTTGTTGGTAGTGATGCTAATGTGTTGGCGGTAGTAGTTACTTCTTGTGTAAAATTTGTTTCATCTACTGCTTTCCAAATCATCCCCATGGCTGCCGCTTCTGTTCCACTGATTTTATCGCCCAGCATCATTAATCCTGCTGCACGTTGTAAACCTACCAACCGGGGTAAAAAATAACTGCCACCTGAATCAGGCACTAATCCAATTTTTGAAAAAGCTTGAATAAAACTAGCTTGATGCGTGGCAATACAAAGGTCACAGCTTAGCGCTATATTAGCTCCTGCCCCTGCAGCTACTCCATTGACGCCAGCAACCACGGGTTTTTCTAGTGAACGTATCCGAAGAATGATAGGATTGTAATGTTCTTTCAAAATTCGATTCATGCCTGGGCCATTGGGATCAATGGCTTCTGCTAAATCTTGTCCGGAACAAAATGCTTTTCCCGCACCCGTAATCACTACCGCACGATAAGCAGCTGCTTGACATTCATCTAATGCCGCTTGCAACTCCAATGCCATGTCACGGTTAAAGGCATTAAATTTTTCAGGACGATTGAGGGTGAGGTGGGCTAAATGGTCTTTCTTTTCAAATAGAATGAATGACATGGAAAAGCTTTTAACGAAGGTAGCGATTGCCGATTAGTGACATTTGAAATAATCAAAGGGTTCGCCACATTGATTACACTGCAGTAAAGCTTTGCAGGCGGTACTGCCAAATTCACTCACCAGCTTTGTGTTGTTACTGCCACATTGTGGACAGCCGATGCCGTCTTCGGGAATTTGAAATCTTTTTTCCGGAGGAGCAATGCCATAGGCTTTTAGTTTCTCTTTCCCCTTTTCACTCATCCAATCTGTTGTCCAAGCCGGACGTATGCTGGTTTCAATATGGATCGTTTGATAGCCGCGTGTTTGTAATTCTAGACGAATGGTATTGGCAATCCAGTCCATAGCCGGACAGCCGGTATAGGTTGCCGTAATGGTCACATTAATTTTTCCTTCCTCCTCCGGTGGGCTCATTACTTCAATGGCACGAACAATGCCCAAGTCATTTAAAGAAAGAACAGGGATTTCTGGATCAGTTATCTCGTCCATCAAATTCCAACAAGCTTGTTCTGCGGCTAAAAAAGGAGCGGTTGTTTTCATCATTTACCAGTTACTTCCCGGGAAAACTCTTTGCATGTATTGTAGTTCGGCTAATAAAAAACCGAGTTGTTCTGAATGCACCCCTTGTTTACCTCCTGTATGCATAAATATAGATGCATGAAGTGGGTAAGTAAGGGTTGCTTCCGTCAATACTTTTTCAACCTGCGTCAACCAGGATGTATGAAGCGTAGCGGGGTCAATTCCTATAGCTATTTCATAAGGAGCGGGTTTGAATAGCTCGCCGGTATACGGCCATAAGTTTTCAAGCGCCGCTTCCATTCTGGTATGACTTTCCTCCGTGCCATCTCCTAAACGAATCACCCATTCGCTGCTCCATCTGCAATGGTAATTGACTTCTTTTAATGATTTTTCAGCAATGGCAGCGAGTGTTTGATCCGCATGCTGCTGCAATGCTGTATAAAGTTCTCTTTGAAAACTACTGAATAAGAATTGTCGTAATACGGTTTGACCCCAGTCTCCATTGGGCCGTTCTGCTAATAAACAGTTTTTAAATTCTCTTTCTCCACGTAAATAAGCCAGTGAATCTTCCGTAGCATTGTCTCCTATCAAACTAGCGGCATATTGATAAAAGCTTCTGGCTTGTCCAATTAAATCTAACGTGATATTCGTAATAGCAATGTCTTGTTCTAGAATGGGACCATGACCACACCAGTCGCCATTTCGTTGACCCAGTATTAAAGCACTGTCTGCTAGGTATAATGTATAGTCAATAACTCCGTGTTGCATGAAGTGCAATTACATGTGTTTTACTTCATCAGGCAAATCATAGAACGTAGGATGACGATATACTTTATCGGCAGCGGGCTCATAGAGTTCGCCGGCTTCGCTAGGGTTCGATGCAATAATATGTTTGCTCTCTACTACCCAAATGCTCACGCCTTCCATTCTGCGAGTATAGACATCACGCGCATTTTCAATAGCCATTTGTGCATCCGCTGCATGAAGACTTCCTACATGTTTATGATCCAGTCCTTGTTTGCTTCGAATAAATACTTCCCAAAGTGGCCAATCTGTTGCTTTAGTAGGCGTGGCAGGTGTCGCACTCGCGCCATTATTCGCATCAGGGATA
>CAYFLE010000053.1:9116-9776 GCA_964343645.1 uncultured Chitinophaga sp.
CTACTTGCCAGAATTCTTCCCAATTGATTGCTCCAAAATCATAATGATTGCGCGCAGCATTCCACTGAAGTGCGGGGTCGGGTAACTGCATGCCTAATAATTTTACTTGCTCCGCTATCATGTCGACAAATTGCTGACGTAATTCATCATTTGATTTTCGCTTGATCTTCCACTTCATGCTACTATCACTATTCGAACTTTCGCTGTCGCGTGGGCCAAACATCATTAAAGCCGGCCACCACCAGCGATTGATAGCATCTTGACACATCGCTTTTTGTTCGGGCGTGCCTTTTGATAATACCAACAAAGATTCAAAGCCTTGACGTTGATGAAAACTTTCTTCTTTACAAATACGAACCATGGCTCTCGCATAAGGACCATACGAAGTACGCGTCAACATCACTTGGTTCATTATTGCAGCACCATCTACTAACCAACCAATGGCGCCAATGTCTGCCCAGGTTAAGGTGGGGTAATTAAAAATGGAAGAATATTTTGCTTTTCCGCTATGCAGATCATTGATCATTTGTTCTCGACTTTGTCCTAGGGTTTCTGCGGCGGAGTATAAATAAAGACCATGTCCAGCTTCGTCCTGCACTTTTGCTAGCAATATGGCTTTGCGTTTTAGAGATGGAGCGCGCGAGATCCAATTTCCTTCCG
>CAYFLE010000054.1:0-9425 GCA_964343645.1 uncultured Chitinophaga sp.
ACCTATGGAGTATTGAGTGTACTCATTCAGGCATTTTTTGACGTCAACTATCTTTTTGATGTAGGAGAAGGCTGTTTTACACCGCCCCCCAAAGTAAAAAGTGGAGTAATTCGATTGGTGCCTCGAGCCCAGCCATTGTCTATGAAATCTGAAAAGTCATTCAAGCTATTGGTCAAAACGGCCTTTAATCAACGCAGAAAAACCTTGCGTAATGCGTGCAAGCCTTTGTTCACAGCTGATGTACTGAGTGATTCCATTTTTTTAAAACGTGCGGAGCAATTGTCAGTAGAAGACTTTGCAGCGCTTAGTTTTAAAATGCAATAACGCAGTGCTGCCTACCTTTGTCCTTCCATGAACCCATCTGTTAACCATAGCGGCAGTGTATTAATAACTGGAAAAGCACATCCTGTTTTGGCTGCCACGTTGCAGCAAGCTGGTTATACGGTGATTGAGCAACCTCAAATTACTCAAGCCGAAGCAGAAAAATCAATAGCGAATTGTAAAGGATTAATATTGACTACGCGAATAAAAGCTGATCGGTCTTT
The DNA here is from genome assembly GCA_964343645.1 of uncultured Chitinophaga sp. Classification (GTDB taxonomy): domain Bacteria; phylum Bacteroidota; class Bacteroidia; order Chitinophagales; family Chitinophagaceae; genus JJ008. The sequence continues at coordinate 546 of CAYFLE010000054.1, forward strand.
ATTAGAAAAAGCGTCCTCCTTGCAATGGATTGGACGTTTGGGGAGTGGCATGGAATTAATCGACTCGGAATTTGCTGCGTCAAAAAGTATTCAATGTTTTAGTAGTCCTGAAGGAAATCGGTTAGCCGTTGCAGAACATGCGTTAGGCATGATATTGAATTTGCTCCATAAAATTTCAGCAGCCGATCAGCAAGTAAGAAATAAAATTTGGTTACGCGATGAAAATCGGGGCACTGAATTAAGTGGGCAGACCGTTGGAATTATTGGCTATGGAAATACGGGTAGTGAACTTGCTCGCTTGTTAGCCCCCTTCCAAGTAAAGGTGTTAGCGCATGATCGATTTAAAAAAGGATTTTCAAATGGGTTTATTCAAGAGTCTTCCTTGGCAGAAATCCAACAGCAGGCTACAATCATCAGCCTACATGTGCCGTTAACTGAGTTGACAGACGGGATGGTGAATCATCATTTTTTTACTGCGCTCCAACAGCAGCCATTATTAGTAAATACCTCACGCGGTCCAGTTGTCAATATTCCTGATTTGGTGGTGGCGCTTGAAAAAGGAATCATTAGCGGAGCCGCCTTAGACGTTCTTCCTAATGAATCGCTAGAATCCTATACTGCCCTTGAAAATGAACAGCTTGTCAGCTTGGCATCCAGGGGCAATGTATTGCTAACCCCCCATATTGCAGGCTATAGCCATGAGTCCTTTAAACGCATGGCCACCGTTTTACTGGAAAAGCTGGGTCTAAAGCCTGTTTTTTAAAATTCGTATATTTGCCCTGCGCAACGCTTCGGTCCCCACTGAGGCGTTGCTCTTTTTTTAAATACAACCTTATACCATGAGTACGATTCAGTATGTGACACAAGAAACGTTGGATCAGATGAAGGCTGATTTGCAGCGGATGAAAGCGGTTGATCGCCCGGCAGCGAGTAAGGCGATTGCCGAAGCACGCGAAAAAGGAGACTTAAAAGAAAACGCCGAATATGACGCCGCTAAGGAAGCCCAAGGAATTTTGGAAGCTCGGATTGCAGCAATGGAAGGGACGCTTGCCAATGTTAGAGTATTAGATGAGTCATCCATTGATACGAGCAAGGTTTCTATTTTGACCAGAGTAGCCCTCACAAATTTGAAAACGAACAAACAAGTTGTGTATAAAGTGGTGAGTGAAAAAGAAGCTGATTTGAAAGCGGGAAAAATTTCTGTCACCTCACCCATTGGAAAAGGAATTTTAGGAAAGAAAGTAGGGGAGACGGCGGAAGTACAAGCGCCTGCAGGTACGCTCACGTTTAGAATTGATTCCATCACCACTGGTTAATACTATGACACTATTTTCACGCATCATCCAAGGAGAAATTCCTTGTTTTAAAATTGCAGAGAGCGAACAGTTTATTGCTTTTCTGGATGTATTTCCCTTGCGCGAAGGGCATGTATTAGTAGTGCCTAAAGTGGAAGTAGATAAAATTTTTGATCTACCTGATTCTTATTTACAAGAAATGTTAGTGTTTGCAAAACCAATTGCGAAAGCCATTGAAAAAACATTTCCCTGTGCACGTTGTGGAGTAGAGGTGATTGGATTAGAAGTTCCTCATGCACACATGCATTTGATTCCAATTAATACGGCTAATGATTTGAATTTTGCACAACCTGGAAAGGTTCGATTAGCAGACGAGGTGCTCCAACAAATTCAAGCAAAAATTATGGCTAATCTCTGAGTACGCTACTTATTTTTTCGATGTAACGCGGCTGGGATTCTGTTTGACAAAGTCAGCCCAACTTTTTGCTTTACTCGTGGAAATTTTTCCAACCCCTGCCGTTTCTATGTGATGGCAGAATGCAACGGCGAGTGCATCGGTTGCGTCAAAGTATTTTGGACTGTCTTTAAAGCGTAAAAGTGTCTGAAGCATTTTCATCACTTGTTCTTTACTGGCATTTCCGTTTCCAGTAACTGCTTGTTTGACTTTTTTGGGAGAATATTCTGTTACTTCTAATCCATGACGCATGGCTGCAGCAATCGATACACCCTGCGCTCGACCTAACTTGAGCATACTTTGTACGTTCTTTCCAAAAAAGGGAGCTTCAATGGCAAAAGCAGTGGGTTTGTATTGTGTAATGAGCCCACTCACTGTATTAAAAATCAGTTGAAGTCGTTTGTAATTATCTTTTATTTTCCCTGGCTTTAATACGCCTAAATCAAGCAGACTTACTTCACGTCCTTCCACTTTTAAAAGTCCATAACCCATCACCACCGTACCTGGATCAATCCCCAGAATTATTTTAGTCTTGCTTTGCAATCTCCTCCTATTTTTACAAGATTAATGAAGCTGTCTCAAAATAGCAAAACCTTCCTGCGCTATCTGGCTGGTCCCTTCCTGTTTATTCTTTTGGGAGTGGTGATTTGGAGAGAATTAACGGCAAAAAATCAATTGACCTTATTGATTCATCAATTGAGCGGCCCCTTTTTGTTTGAACACCAGGGCGAACTCCTTCTTTTACTAGGGTTGATGCCCTTGAATTGGTTACTCGAAGCGATAAAATGGCGAGTGGCATTACGAACGGTTCATCCTGTTTCACTCATCACTGCTTTTAGAGCTACTTTATCGGGTGTGTCTTTTTCTATTCTCTTACCCAACCGAATTGGGGAGTATGTAGGACGAATTTTATACTTACCTGCTGACAAAAGGGCCAATGCTGTGGCAGTCACTATCGTGTCGAGTATGAGTCAATTAATTTGGACCTTGGTGGTGGGATTAGGTGGTTTTGTTTTGTTAACTACTCCATTGCAGGTTGCCTCCCAGTTGAATGTATCACTATTTATTTCATTTGGGATTGGCGTGTTGATATTACTGGTGTTACTGTTACTCTTTTTTTTTCGAATCAGTCGTATTACAATCTATGTGGCAAAATTATTTTCATCCACTCGAATTCAACAATGGTTACTAGGGCCCTCTCAGTTTGAACGGAAAACGCTTTTGACTTTACTAGGATTATCGCTTCTTCGCTATGTTGTTTTTTTATTGCAATATGGAATAGCGCTTCATTTATTCGGCGTTTTGTTAAATCCAATACAAATCATTAGTGCCGTGAGCGTTTGCTTTCTAGTACTCGCAGTGGTGCCTACCTTTGCTATAGCCGAATTGGGAATGCGTGGATTAATAGGGATCTGGGTCATTGGAATTTATTCCAGTAACACCGCCGGAATTTTGTTAGCTGCGTTTTCGCTTTGGGTAGTGAACTTGATACTTCCTGCAGGAATAGGCGCTTTATTGTTATTGGGTGTGCAAAAATTTTGGCGAAATGAATAGAGTTTGGATTGCATGGGTTGCGTGTCTTTTTTTAATCGCCTCTGCTTTTTCAGGGAGCAAACAGCCTGTTGCCGATTCTACTTTTTGTAGTATTCGAAACACTAGTTTCAAAGAAGAAGAAAAAATTACTTATTCCGTTTATTACACGGTGATCGGTTTATACATTAGTGCCGGTACTGCTGAATTTACAACACGTCTCACTCAGTTAAATGGAAAGCCTGTTTATCAGGTAGTAGGCACAGGTATCACGCACCCGTCCTATGATTGGATTTATCGCGTGAGAGACCGCTATGAAAGTTTTATTGATACCGCAACTTTACAGCCATTGCGATTTGTGCGCAATGTGGATGAAGGAGGATATAAAATTCATCAGGTATATGATTTTAATAAATCGACCAATATTGTCAATACCGAAAAGGGAGCATTTACTGTTCCCGCCTGTGTGCAGGATGTTTTAAGTGCTATTTATTATGCGCGTAATATTGAGTTCAGTAAATACAAAGTCAACGATCAAATTCCTTTCACTCTATTTCTGGACTACGAAAATTTTAACCTTTATATCCGTTATTTAGGTAAGGAGACGATTAAAACCCGCTATGGAACATTTCGCACAATCAAATTCAGTCCTTTGTTAGTTAAGGGGACTATTTTTAAAGGAGGTGAACATATGACGGTTTGGGTTACGGATGACGCCAATCATATACCGGTTCGAATTGAAAGTCCTATTGTAGTGGGCAAAGTAAAAGTGGATATGATGAGTTATGCCAATTTGCGTTATCCATTACGTTCTTTAGTAGGATTACGATAATCCTTATAAGGCACTTAATTCAAACAACTCATTCGGTCTAATTCCTTTTTCAGTGCGCTGCAGATTACAGCACTCTATACGAGGATCGTGTTCAAAAAATAACGTGTAATTGCCGTTGACCGCTTCTTCTAAAAATGCTTTCTTTTCTTGTAGAGTAGTGAGTGGAAACATATCATACCCCATCACATACGGAAGGGGGATATGCCCTGCCGAAGGAAGTAGATCGGCCATAAATACAATCGTCTGTCCTTTATACGTGATTTGCGGAAGCATCATTCCGCGTGTATGACCATCTACTACTCGAATTGAAATAGTATCTGTAAAAGCGACTTCCGCTAATTTGCTTACCGGATTTTGGCGAGTAGGGAGATGGATGAGTTGTAGTTGTCCATTTTCTTGAATGGGCAAGATATTCTCTTTTAAAAAAGACGCTTTCTCTCTTTCATTGGGATGTACGGCCCAATCCCAGTGTTCTGCGTTAGACCAAACAGTTGCATTTTTAAAATTGGGTACCAACTTTTCTCCCTCTCGACGAATGGTTCCTCCACAATGATCAAAATGCAAGTGTGTGAGCAGCACATCTGTGATATCATCCCGATGAAAACCGTGTTTGGCTAATGATTTATCCAGTGTATCGTCTCCATGCAAATGATAGTGGCCAAAAAATTTGGCATCCTGTTTGTCTCCGTTTCCATTGTCAATTAAGATCAGCCGATTACCATCTTCAATTAATAAACAACGCAGTGCCCAGGAGCATAAATTATTTTCATCAGCGGGGTTGACTTTATTCCAAATACTTTTTGGAACCACGCCAAACATGGCACCGCCGTCTAATTTAAAATAACCTGTGTTGATGCTATACAGTTGCATTGGAAGTTCTTTTTTCTGCCTGTGTGAAGATCAGCAGAAAAAATCCAAGTACAAAGAAAACCATCAATGCTAATACGGATCCTCTTTGTGAGCCGGTTAGCTCAGTGATATAACCAAATCCAAACATCCCAATAACAGTCGCAATTTTTTCTGTTACATCATAAAAACTAAAGTAAGAAGCCGTATCCTTAGTAGCTGGCATGAGTTTAGAATAGGTAGACCGACTAAGCGACTGAATACCTCCCATCATAAATCCTACCATGAGGGCTAATCCATAAAATTCATAGATGCCGCCAACAGGTAATTCATAGCCAACTACACAACCCACACACCAAAGGGCCACTAATAGCATCAGTGTTTTAATGTTGCCCAACTTGGAAGAAATTTTAGCAATGGTATACGCACCAGGAATGGCTACTATTTGGATGATTAATATGGCACCAATCAAATTAGTGGTAGGGATTTCCAATTCACTTTTCCCATAGAGTGCCGCTACTAGCATTACGGTTTGCACGCCCATATTGTAACAAAAGAAGGCGGCGAGAAAACGGCGGAGTTTATACTGTGTTTTTAATTGATTCCATACAGAGAGCAATTCATGATATCCTTTGGATAATAAATGATGTTGCACATCTCCCGTTCCTGCTGGTTTATTAGAGGGCATTCGATTCAATGAATAGGTGCCAAATCCAAACCACCAAAGTCCCACTAGCAAAAAGCAAATTCTAAATTGTATAGTGGTTGAATCGTCTCCGCCAACTAGTGAGGGCATAAATACAAATACAAAACAGATTAATTGTAATAAAACGGATCCTACATATCCATAGGCATAGCCTCTAGCGCTCACACGATCACGATCCTCCGGTGCTGCAATTTCTGGCAGAAAGGAATTGTAATACACCCAACTGGCCCAAAATCCAACACAGGCTAATATCATACAGCCAAGTCCCCATCCCAATGTTTGTCGTTCAAAAAAGAAAAGGCCGCTACATCCTAAACTACCCAGCGTCAAAAAAAAGCGCATGAACGATTTTTTGTTTCCTTTAAAATCGGCAATCGCTGACAAAAGGGGAGAGAGGCATGCCACAATTAACAGCGCTACCGCAATAGTGTAATTATATAAGGCAGAATTTTCAAACGTTCTGCCTAAAAAAGTAACCGCTGTTTTTGAAGTGGTACGGTCATCAACTGCAATAGCTTCAAAATAAGCCGGAAAAATAGTAGAAGTAATTACGAGGTTGTAAGCGGAATTTGCCCAGTCATACATAGCCCAGGCATTGACCACTTTTTTGGGGGCCGTTTGCATTGGTTGGTTTTGTATTCTAAATATAGGAAATTAACGGCTTAGGGTTCCGCTTTGGATCAAGACTAGTAAAAGTGCACCAATAATAATCCGGTAGTAGGCAAAAAGTTTAAATCCATTGTGTTGTAAAAACCGAATAAAAAATTGAATCGCTACAATAGCAACCACAAATGCCACGAGATTACCTAACGCAAACAATTGAAAATTAGCAGGGGTAATTATACTGGCTGATTTTAATAATTTATAACCAGTAGCAGCTGCCATCGTTGGCACCGCAAGAAAAAAAGAAAATTCAGCAGCAAGTTTTCGATCTAATTTTTGTTGCATCCCACCAATAATACTCGAAGCACTACGACTTACGCCGGGGATCATTGCCATGCATTGCCAAAGTCCAATAAAAAAAGCGCTATTATAACTGACCTCTTCTTCCTGGTGAATTTGTGGAGTTTTAAAAAGATTGTCAATAAAAAGTAATACAACGCCTCCAATAATCAAACTGATTGCAACGGTGAGACTGCTTTCTAATAAGGCATCAATTTTTTCTGCCGCAAAAAATCCAATGCCTAAAGCAGGCATTACGGCCACCACTAGTTTTGAATAAAAACGAATACGATTAGCATTACCACCCGGAGGAAAGAAAAACTTTTTCCAGTAAAGGAACACCACTGCAAGAATGGCGCCTAATTGAATACCTACAGTGAATAATTTAGTGAACTCGTCTTCAGGAACGCCTAATAATTTTTCAGTGATGATCATATGCCCGGTGGACGAGATGGGCAAAAATTCAGTGAGACCCTCTACAATGGCAATGAGAATCGCTTCTAGTATGCCCATGCTTATTTTTTGAAAATCGCTACAATCTCAATGACAAGACCTGCTAAAATTAAAATCGGCGCCACGGTAATACGCGTAGTGCTATACACTGCCGCTTTATTGAACACAGTGGGGTCAGTATTGCTTTGTCCGCCGGACATCAAAAACATACCTGCTCCAATTAAAACGAGTCCGCCAATCATCCAGGTATAATTCTTTTTTCCAAATAAAGATCCGCTTGTTGTGCTCATAAAAATAATTTAATCAATAAAGTTCATCCAGTTTCATTTTCAGATACTTGATCACACTGCGGTGCGTACTGAAAAGAGTTATGCCAATGCCCAGTAAAATGAGGGCAACAAATAATAAAATGAGACTATAGCCATCGCGAATGGCTTTCAACTCTGGTAAAATGTTTTCTGCAATTTTCACAAAGGCAAATACTGCCACTGAGGCAATACCTCCACTCACCGCACCATTTACAATGGCTTTTTGGTTCATGGGCCATGCAATGAACCAGCGAGTGGCACCCACCATTTGCATCGTCTTAATTAAAAAACGATTACTGAACATCGCCAAGCGAATGGTATTATCAATGAGTGCAATGACCACTGCAGATAATAACAGCGCCACCGTTAATAAGATGACACTGATGCGTTGTATGTTTTTATTCAAATTATCTACGAGTGCTTTGGGGTAAGCAACTTCACTGATATAGGTTTGTTTCATCAGATCTGCCTGAATGAGCGCCAGCGAGTCTGCATTCATATATTCCTGCTTCACTTTGAAGTTGATGCTATTGGGCAGCGGATTCGCATCCAGTATTCCATCCCAGGATTTATTTCCGTCGGCCATGAAAATCTCTTTGGCTTTGTCTTTATTGACAAACTCAATTGATTTCACATAAGGTTTACCAGAAATATAGGATAGTAAAGCGGTGCTGTCTTTTGGAGTAAGGTCGCCACGCAACTCTGCACGTACTTCCACACTTTCTTTGAAATAATCGCCTAGCTTGGTTGCATTAATCACGAGCCAGCCAATGATTCCCAACAGGAGCAGGACCAAGGTTACGCCCAAGATGGACATAAAATAAGAAGGCTTCCCTCTTTTGATTGATGATTTTCCTGCTTTTGTCATAGGAGCAAATATAAAAGTTTAACGCTACAAACCGTATTTTTGGTGCCCCTATGGAGTATGATTTTCGGCAAATAGAAAAGAAGTGGCAAGCACTTTGGAAACAACACCACGTTTACAAAGTGAAAGAAGATTTTGCAAAACCCAAATGTTATGTATTGGATATGTTCCCTTATCCCAGTGGTGCAGGTTTGCATGTGGGTCATCCATTGGGATACATAGCCTCTGATATTTATAGTCGTTATAAAAAGTTAAAAGGTTTTAACGTTTTGCATCCAATGGGATTTGACAGTTTTGGTCTCCCAGCGGAACAATATGCTCTCGATACTGGGCAGCATCCCGCTGTAACTACCGAGCGAAATATCGCTACGTTCAAATCGCAATTAGATAATATTGGATTTTGTTATGACTGGAGTCGTGAAGTACGTACCAGTGATGCGTCTTACTATAAGTGGACACAATGGATTTTTTTGCAGCTGTTCGATTCGTATTATGATGTTCATCAAAAAAAGGCTAGACGCATCAGTGAGCTCATGTCAATTTTTGAGCAAGAAGGCAATGCTTCTCACTCCTGCCCAGGTAATCCAACGATACAATTCAGTGCGAATGACTGGAAAGGATTTGATAAAGCCAAGCAATCTTCGATTCT
>CAYFLE010000055.1:0-9279 GCA_964343645.1 uncultured Chitinophaga sp.
CGGAATTACTAGTAATGTGGAGACCCGCAACCTCCAGGATATGAAAGCTAAAACGGGCAATGTATATGAGTCTATCTCCATCATTGCCAAAAGAGCAGGTCAGATCAATATTTCTTTGAAAGAAGAATTGCACACCAAGTTGGAAGAATTTGCTTCACACACAGATAGCTTAGAAGAGATTCACGAAAACAAGGAGCAAATTGAAATCTCCCGGGCCTATGAGCGTATGCCTAACCCGTCCTTATTGGCGACACAGGAGTTTATGGACGATAAAGTATATTTCCGTAAGCAGGAGGATGAACTGTTCAGCTAAATTTGCTGACATGCGTCGTTTTATCCTGTATGTGCTTTTTTTTGTCTTGCCTTTTTGGGTAAGTGCACAGGAAATTCAGGCACGTGTAGATATTCTCACAAATAAGATCAGCTCTCAAATTGATCGTAGGGTTTTTCAAACCTTACAGAATGGATTAACCAATTTGATCAACACTCGGAAGTGGACCACTGATGTGGTGCAGTCCAGCGAACGAATCCAGTGTAATTTTCTGTTAACCCTATCGCAGGATATGGGGAACAATGTCTATCGAGGCACGTTAACTGTTCAAGCTGCTCGTCCGGCCTACAACACCACCTATGTTAGTCCTTTAATTAATTTTCAGGATGACAATCTGGTATTTAAATATGTGGAATACCAGCCTATTGAATTCAATGAAAACCGAATTCAAGGGAATGATCCACTCGTAGCTAACTTGACAGCCACTTTCGCCTATTACATCAATATTATATTGGGATTGGACTATACCTCTTACTCGCTACGCGGAGGCGACCCTTATTTTCAAAAAGCATGGAATATTGTCAACAATGCGCCTGACGCAAAGGATATTTCCGGTTGGAAGTCCTTTGATGGGCTGCGTAATCGATATTGGTTAGCAGAAAATCTAAACAATAACCGATTTGCTTTATTTCACGATGCTTTGTATGCCTATTATCGAACTGGAATGGACGTGTTTTATGAAAATGAAGAGGCTGGCCGAAATGGAATTATTAACGCGTTAAGCTATTTGAATACGGTACGAACAGAGAATCTCAATTCTATGGTGGTTCCCCTTTTTTTCCAAGGGAAAGGGAACGAACTATTTAAAATTTTCAGCAAAGCGAGTGGGGAACAAAAGGCAAGGGCAAAAGAATTATTGACCAAGCTGGATATTACCAACCTGTCACTTTATAATACATTATGAGGGGCTATTCATACCTGTTAGGTTTTTTGCTCTTATTATGTTCCTGTAATTCCTCTCAAAAGGTACCCAAGGAGATTTTGCCACCCGAAAAAATGGAAACTGTTCTTTGGGATTTAATGCGTAGCGGCACGCTAGTTAATAATTTTATTCTTTCCAAAGATTCCACACTTGATAAAAATCAGGAGCATATTAAATGGGTCAATCGGGTATTGACCTTTCACCAGATTTCTGAAAAGCAATTCAAAAAGAGCTTTGCTTATTACCAGGAACATCCTGAACTGATGAGCGTCATCATGGATTCTATTTCAAAGCGGGAAGAGGATCCCGTTATTCGCTTGAAGCCCAAGCAAAATTTACGTGCTGAGTAAGTTTCTTAATTTTGTAGCTAATGCTGTTGTATGAATAAAGTAGTGGCTGGCCCCGATGAGGCTGTGCGCGATATCCAAGATGGGGCAACCATCTTGTTGGGCGGTTTTGGATTATGTGGCATTCCCGAAAACTGTATTGCATCACTGGTGAAAAAAGGAGTGCGCAATCTTACCTGTGTATCTAATAATGCAGGCGTCGATGATTTTGGTATCGGTTTATTACTTCAACAAAAGCAAGTCAAAAAAATGATTTCTTCCTACGTGGGAGAAAATGCAGAGTTTGAACGGCAGTTGCTCAGTGGTGAGTTGGAAGTCGAATTAATTCCGCAGGGAACATTGGCTACTCGTTGCATGGCAGCTGGGTATGGTATGCCTGCTATTTATACACCTGCTGGCGTCGGCACCGAAGTAGCAGTAGGTAAAGAAGTTCGCAACTTCAATGGCAAAGAGTATTTACTGGAATATGCGTTTGATGCACAGTTTGCCATTGTAAAGGCTTGGAAGGGGGATACGATGGGTAATTTGATTTTTCACGCTACCGCTCGCAATTTCAATCCACTAATGGCAATGGCTGGCAAAATTACTATCGCAGAGGTAGAGGAATTAGTGCCGGCAGGTGCGTTGGATCCAGATGCTATTCATACGCCAGGTATTTATGTGCACCGGATTTTTCAGGGCACAAACTATGAAAAGAGAATTGAACAACGTACGGTCACCCGTCGATGAAAACGAGATTAATATGGCATTAACCAAAGAACAAATTGCTCAGTGTATTGCCCGTGAATTAAAACAGGGGTATTATGTAAACCTTGGAATTGGTATTCCAACATTGGTGGCCAATTATATTCCCGCCGGGATGGATGTGGTATTACAAAGTGAAAATGGATTATTAGGGATGGGGCCTTTTCCAGTAGAAGGAGAGGAAGACCCTGATTTGATCAATGCGGGTAAGCAAACGATTACGACGATTAACGGCTCCGTTTTTTTTGATTCAGCAGTGAGTTTTGGAATGATACGCGCTGGTAAAGTGGACCTAACTGTTTTGGGGGCCATGGAAGTAAGTGACCAAGGAGATATTGCTAATTGGAAAATTCCTGGTAAAATGGTCAAAGGAATGGGGGGCGCCATGGATTTAGTGGCGAGTGCACGCAATATCATTGTGGCCATGATGCACACGAATCCAAAAGGAGAGTCCAAATTACTTTCCGCCTGCACACTTCCGTTGACCGGCGTACGATGTGTGAAAAAAGTTGTTACGGACTTAGCTGTTTTGGAAATTACCGAAGGTGGATTTCAATTACTAGAAAGAGCACCTGGGGTTAGTGTGGAAGAAATTAAATCTAAAACAGCCGGCCGTCTACTAATTCCCGCTAACGTACCGGAGATCGCTTTTTAAAAATTGACAATGCCATGCCGTAAGGCAACCATGGCTAATCCCACTCTGCTTTTTACATCCAATTTTACAAAGAGTTGATCTCTGAGGGCATCAACTGCTCTGGGATTTAGTTTCATACGCATCGCCACTTCTTTGTAGGTCATGTCGGAGCAGGCTAATTTCAAAAAATGAATTTCCTCATCATTCAACAAGGCTCTCTCTAGAGTTTTAGTGCCTGCTGATTTATTTTTCACCAGATTTACGAGTTTGTTGGCTGTATGATTGGAAAAATATTGTCCTTCTGCCACTACAGTGAGGATGGCTGCTCGTAGATCAGCTGAGGCTGCCGATTTGTGAATGATCCCCTTGACACCCGCTTGTAACAATTGAATGAGTGTGAGTTCTGAATCATACATTGTTAGCATTAGTACTTTGATGTCGGGTCTGTTATCCTTTAGCCACATGGCTGTTTCCATACCATTCATCTCTTGCATATTCAAATCCAGCAGAATGAGATCGGGCGATGGGTTCTTTTGTAAGGATTGGATCAACTCTTTGCCATTATTACATTGATCAGCTACTTTGATGTTATCAAATTCATTGATTCGGGCCGCAAGGGCTCCACGTAGCAATGCGTGATCATCTACTAAAATTACTCGTATCATAGGGTAGGTTTAAGTAACGGAATTTTAAAACTGACCGTGCAACCTTTGCCAGGAAAACTTTCTGCTTTCCATTTTCCTTTTTTCTCTCGCACACGTGTTTCCATATTATTCATGCCTGCTCCACCTTCCTGGGTATTTGATTGATTAAACCCAATTCCATCATCGGTAATTCGTACGCGTACAAATTCTTTTTCGTATTGAATAAATACCTGTGCAGAGCAGGCGTTTGAATGTTTGACAACATTATTCAGTGCTTCTTGTATGACTCGAAAGAGCACTAGTTCAACTTCGTTGGACAAATAAGATTCTTCCCCCGTTATTTGAAAAGTGGTTTTTATGGAAGTGACCTTATTGATTCGGTCAATTAATTTTTGAATGGCGGCATGTAACCCAATCGACAGTACAAAGTCTCCATTAATAGACCGAGACAGTTGGTGAGTTTCCTGAAGCGTCTCTTGTAATAAAATAATTGTTTCTGCTAATTTTTCTTGCTCAACCGATTTTTCCATTTGTTGTAAATGCATGATTGCTAGCAGGAGTGACTGACAAATATTGTCATGCAGTTCCGAGGAAATTTGTTTCAAGGATTGTTCTTGAATGGTCATTTTCCAATTGGCATCCGCAACCAACAAGGGTGATAACTTTACCATAGGATAAAACTATATTTAGAGGAGCTACTATTCAACCAATTAAGGCTGTTCTATTCACCGTTAACCCAGTGTTTATCTCTACGTTTGTAGTGTAAAAACTACAATTCTAGTAGGGAATAGAACTTAAATGTCTTCTGTTTGTTGTGCTAGATATGATAACACCTGTCGTAATATTTTGGTTCAGACGAGATCTTCGAATCGCCGATAATCGGGGACTGTCTGAGGCGCTGAAAAGTGGTTATCCTGTCCAGCCCCTCTTCATTTTTGATACGAATATTTTGAATGATTTGGAAGACAAGCAGGACCGACGCGTGGAGTTTATTCATCAAGCGCTGCAGTCTATTCAACAATCGCTTGGTTTGTCAGGATCCACGCTCGATGTACGAATTGGCGACCCGCTTTCCCTATTCAAGACACTCTTATCCGAGTACAAGGTGAAAGCGGTATATGCGAATCACGATTATGAACCTTATGCGAAACAGCGAGATCAAGCGGTTCAAAAATTATTAGGTAAAGAAGGGGTTGATTTTTTCACGTATAAAGATCAAGTGATTTTTGAAAAAAGTGAAGTGGTGAAAGAAGACGGCTTACCCTATACGGTGTTTACTCCTTACTCACGTCGTTGGAAGGCAACCTTACAAAAAAAAGATTTAGCTGAACAGCCTTCAATTGCTTTACTCGAGCACCTTCATCAAAGAGAAGTACTGCCTCTTCCTTCTCTAAAAAAAATTGGTTTTGAGTCCGCGGGTCTTCCATTTCCTTCTTCGACTTGGCAAAAAGATTTGATTCGTGCGTATCAGCAACAAAGAGATCTTCCTGCTATAAAGGGCACTTCGCAGTTGGGAGTTCATTTGCGGTTTGGAACTATTTCGGTTCGGCAATTAGCCAAAGAGACAAGCTCATTGAGTGAAACCTTTTTAAATGAATTGATCTGGCGTGATTTTTATCATATGATCCTTTGGCATTTTCCGCATGTAGTGGGCCATTCGTTCAAGCCTGCTTATGATGGTATTCGCTGGAGAAATAATGAAACAGAATTTGAGGCTTGGTGTGCTGGACAAACCGGCTACCCAATTGTGGATGCAGGCATGCGCGAGTTGAATACAACGGGCTATATGCACAACCGCGTGCGGATGATTGTCGCTTCTTTTTTAACCAAGCATTTGTTGATTGATTGGCGGTGGGGGGAAGCGTATTTTGCAAAAAAACTCCTAGACTTTGATCTAGCTGCTAATAATGGTGGCTGGCAATGGGCTGCTGGTTCGGGTTGTGATGCAGCACCTTATTTCCGGGTGTTCAATCCTTATTTGCAAACACAAAAATTTGATCCGGAGTTAGCGTATATACGTAAATGGGTACCCGAGTGGGAGGAATTAACCTATCCTCAGCCAATCATCCAACATGAACTAGCGCGCAAGCGTTGTTTGGAAGTGTATGGAAATACCCTAAAGCCAGGGGCTAAATAAAAAGATCATTTTTGGCTAGACCCAATTGCTTATCTGTAAGCTGTTGGTATGTTTGATAAAGCACTTCGATTGCTTTTCGTCCTTCTTCCTGCAAGGAGATAGAAAAATCATTGACGTAAAGATTTATATGTTGACGCATGACTTCCTCTTGCATAGTCTGCGCATGCAATTGAACAAATTGGCCAAGCGTAGGGTACTGACTCCAAGCATATTCCAAACTTTTTCGAATCAGTCGTTCTATTTTTTTTGCGACGGCATTTGAAATCGATTCATGAATGGCAATTCCACCCAGTGGGATAGGTACGTTGCGTGTGTTTTCCCAATGAGCACCTAAGTCCATTATTTTTTTGAGTCCTTTTTGTTCATAGGTAAATCGATTTTCATGAATCAACACCCCCAGATCAGTTTCACCCGCTAGCACTGCATTTTCAATGGCTGAAAATAGGATGAACTTTTTTTGTTGCGCCAACGGAAAGGCCAATGAAAATAATAGATGCGCAGTTGTATTAAATCCAGGTAAAGCAATTGTGTGCTCATGAATCTTTTCGGGGTTGCCGTTCCAGTCTTTATTGGCCACTAGTAAGGGTCCTACTCCTTTACCAAGGGCACTTCCTGCATCCAATAGTTTGTACTGGGGGAGTGCGCTAAAAAATGCGGGGAAACTCAATTTAGTAACGGGTAGTTTGCCTTGTAGTGCCCATTGATTGAGCGTTTCAACATCTTCCAATAGCGCCTCAAACGTTATTCCCTCTGTGTCAATTTTTTGGTGCACTAATGCATCAAAAATGAAGGTATCGTTGGGGCAAGGAGAAAAACCGAGTAGAATTTTCATAGGGCAGCCAATAGTTTCAGTAATTCACTATTTAGTGACTGTACCGCTTCTTTCATGTTCCAATTTTTTTTATTGCGCTCCGCAATGTAATTGCTCACGCTGCGCAATTGTAAAAAGGGTATTTTTTCTTGCAAACCGATGTAGTGCAAGGCGGCGCCTTCCATCGATTCAATCACTGGATTAAATTGCTCCTGATAAAAACGAACTTTTTTTCGATCAGTTGTAATTTCATTAACAGAGATTCCTGTCACTTTTGGTAACCGAATTTTTTTCAACAACGAATGATGATTGACTAACCAACCTTTTTGGTAGGGAAATTGGTTGGCGGGAACTAGCTTCAAATCAAAAAGTGTTTTGAGTGCATTTAGTTCAATCACACTTTGATCCGCAATGGCTTCTTTTTTTATCACAAACACTTTTCCTAATGGGATTGCATGATCAAAGCATCCGCCTACCCCTGCTTGAATGATTAAATCGGGTCTTTTTAATTGAATCTGTTTTTGGAGAGAGTAGGAGGTGGCTAGCAAACCGATGCCTGTAATGAGTACATCTACTTCTACTTTTTTTGAAGTGACAGCCCTTGTTTTTAACGCTTGTAACAAGGGGCTAATTTCAATTGGGGTAGCAGCGATGAGTAGGCAATTCATACCCTAAAATTAGTTGAATAAGGCTAACTTTGCCACTTACCCTTCCTTCGCCCAATGCTGTAGGGAAGAAAAAAGTAAAGCATGGTTTACTTAACACGTATCGAGCATTTCAATGCAGCCCATCGTTTGTTCAATCCTGATTGGTCAACGGAAAAAAATGAAGAAGTGTATGGCAAATGTGCCAACACCAATTGGCATGGACACAACTTCGAGTTGTATGTTACAGTAAAAGGCACACCGGATCCTTCAACGGGGTTTATTTTCGATGCTAAAAAGTTGTCCCGCGTTATACAAGAGCGAGTGATAGAAAAGCTGGATCACCGTAATTTGAATGTGGATGTTGATTTTATGCAGGGAAAAATTTGTTCTATAGAACATTTGATTGTGGGTATCTGGAATGAGTTATTGCCAGGTCTACCAGCGAATGTGCAACTCCATTGCCTCAAACTAGTGGAAACCTCTAAAATCTATGTAGAGTATTATGGCGAATAAGGTGGCAGTCTATCGTAAAGAGCATTTTAATGCGGCACACCGCTTGGCAAATCCCAATTGGTCGGCTGCTGAAAACGATCGTGTTTTTGGGAAATGCGCGTTACCAAATTATCATGGGCATAATTATGAGTTGATTGTGAAAGTAACCGGAGAGCCCGATCCACAAACTGGTTATGTGATTGATATGAAAGTGTTAAGTGATTTAATTCAGCGTGAAATAGTAGCGCGGTTTGATCACCGTAATTTGAATTTGGATACGGTTGAGTTTCGCCAGCTGAATCCAACCGCAGAAAATATTGCGATTGTAATTTTTAATTTACTGCGACCGCATTTGGATAATAAATTCGAACTTCAGATACGTTTATTTGAAACACCCCGCAATTTTGTGGACTATCCCGCTTAATTAAATTTTATGGCATACAAAAAAACCGAGCAGTTTGACGAAAAATCAACCCAAGCGCTTACCAAAAATTACAAGGAAGCTATTTCCTGGCTTGGTGAAGATCCTGAGCGGGAAGGATTATTAAAAACGCCCGAGCGCGTAGCAAAAGCCATGCAGTATATGACGCAGGGCTATCAATTAGATGCGCATGCCATTCTCAATTCGGCCAAATTTCACGAAGACGTGAGTGAGATGATTGTGGTGAAAGACATTGAGCTCTATAGTATGTGTGAGCATCACATGCTACCTTTTTTTGGAAAAGCACATGTGGCCTATATCCCCAATGGCTGGATTACTGGATTAAGCAAGGTGGCTCGGGTAGTTGATGTATTTTCCCGTCGCATGCAAGTGCAAGAGCGATTAACGATGCAAATCAGAGATGCAATCAAAGAAACATTGAATCCCTTGGGAGTTGCCGTGGTGGTTGAAGCGCAACATTTATGCATGATGATGCGTGGCGTTCAAAAACAAAATTCGGTCACCACTACTTCTGCTTTTGATGGAGAATTTCATAAGAATTCAACGCGTAGTGAGTTCATGCGATTGATTGGAACTAAACTCAGCTGAAAATAATTTTATGAAGCATGCGTATGTTTTTCCGGGACAAGGATCACAATTTCCCGGTATGGCCAAAACGATCGTGGAGCAACAAGAAAAAGCGCGCGAAGTAGTACAACAGGCCAACACCATTTTAGGATTTGATCTTTCTTCCATTATGTTCAATGGAACCGAAGAAGATTTGCGTAGAACGGATGTTACACAGCCGGCTATTTTTTTACATTCTATTTTAGCCTATATCACATTGGAAAATCCAAAGCCAGACATGGTAGCGGGACATTCGCTGGGAGAATTCTCTGCCTTAGTAGCGGCGGGTGCTTTATCTTTTCAAGAGGGATTACGATTAGTGGCAGCTCGTGCAAATGCCATGCAGAAAGCTTGTGAATTGCAGCCGGGAACAATGGCTGCGATATTGGGATTAGACGATGAAAAAGTTGGTGCTATTTGCGCACAAATTCAAGAGGTAGTGGTACCGGCTAATTATAACTGTCCCGGCCAATTAGTGATTAGTGGATCGGTAAAAGGAATTGAACTCGCTTGTGCCGCACT
>CAYFLE010000056.1:0-9132 GCA_964343645.1 uncultured Chitinophaga sp.
CAACTAATACCTATCAGCGGTGACATGAATATTTATAGATAATTTTTAATTTTCTATAAATTTTAAAGTAACTTTTCTGAATGAGATCAGCACTCATTCTATTATTTTTCCTGCAAAACGGAGTCATATCAGCCCAATTCAACAATAATTTTCGACCCATCATTTTTATCCATGGCTTTTTAGCCTCTGGCGATACGTGGTCAAATGCAGCAAGCTATTGTAAAAAAGCTGGTTATAGTGAGAATCAACTGATTGTTTTTGATTGGAATAGTGTGGGTGGAAATGCCCGTCGCACCGATAGCTTATTGTCTAATTTGATTGATAGCGTTTTAATTAAAACAGGTGCTACACAAGTAGATCTAGTTGGGCATTCTGCAGGTGGTGGTGTTGCCCGAAATTATTTACGGGATAGTATTCATGCAAAAAATATTGCGCATTACGTACAAATCGGAAGTCGGAAATGGACAAGTGAGTACGCGTGGTTTCCGAATAAAAATTGTCTAAACATTTATTCCGAAGGTGATAAAGTAGCCGGTTCAAATGGTGGTCCTGTAGAGGGTGCACAAAATTTAAAATTACAAGCAGAAGATCATTATCAAGTGGCAACGGGTGAGCTATCCCTTTCAACCCTCTTAAATTTTTTACAAGAAAATAATCGAACAACGAACAAAACTAGTAACGAAAAAAGAATTGAATTATCGGGTAAAGCACTGACACTAGGCGACAATCAACCGATGAATGGGGCTACTATCAATGTATATGTTTTAAATAAAACTACCGGAGATCGCAAATCCATGGTTATTTCAATTCAAACTAATGCATTAGGCCAGTGGGGTCCTATTCAAGTTCAAAAAGAAACAGCCTACGAATTTGAACTTTTACCAGCCGACACTTCACAACGAGTCATCTCTTATTTTTTCCCCAACTTTATGCATGCAGATCCCTTAGTTTACTTACGAGGATTTCCCAAAGGCAACATGATCAGTGCAATGCTAGGTCAAATTCCAAAAAAAGATAATCAGTCTGCGCTAGTTGTTTACTCGTCTAAACAAGCCATGGTAAGCGGACGAGACTCGGTATCTGTAAATGGAATTTCCCTATCTAATCCCCTGCTAACCCCGGCTTCTAAAACCGCCATTACTAGTTTTATTTATGAAGACGGCGATAATATCAGTTCAGGGCAATCTATAAAACAGTTTAATACAACTCCCTTTATTGCAGGTATTGATCTAAACTTGCGAACAGGAAATAAAAAAGTACATCAACTGTATTTTAATGGTAAAACAATCACCATCCCTGCAAAACCCACCAGTAAAAGAATTTTATTAGTTGTTTTTTAAAAAAAATTGGCGCCGAAATAAACCAACCAGATTTATTATTGTTTTAAGTGCATGAATCTGGAAAAACTACTTTCAACAATTGCGCCCCTGCAAAAGCAAATCGTTCAACACGAGCTTTATTCAAACATTAACACCATCGAATCCATTCGAACTTTTATGCAGTACCATGTGGTAGCAGTGTGGGACTTTATGTCGCTGTTGAAGTCTCTTCAACAAAACCTGACCTGTGTTTCCACACCATGGGTGCCTGTTGGAACAGCTAATACCCGCTATTTGATCAATGAAATAGTAACCGGAGAAGAATCTGATGTGGATGAGCAAGGTAACCGAATCAGTCATTTTGAATTATACTTAAGAGCTATGGAACAGGCGGGTGCTGACATAACCCCTATTCAAAAACTCATCCAAACAATTAAAAAAGGTACTCCGGTAAAAGAGGCCATTCAAGATTCAGCCTTACCAAAGGGAGCAAAAAAATTTGCTGCCCACACATTTAACTTGATTGAAAAAAATGAACCCCATATTCTGGCTGCTGTTTTCACTTACGGGAGAGAAGATTTGATACCAGAAATGTTTGCAAGCATTTTAGAAAAGATACAGCCTACCAACGGCTATTCGATTGACCTAGCTAAATACTACATAGAAAGACACATTGAAGTAGATGGCGGCCATCATTCACATTTAGCCACAGCAATGACACAGGAACTTTGTGGAAGCGATTCGCAAAAATGGGAAGCAGCTATGGAAGCTGCATCCCAAGCACTCCAAGCAAGGATTGCACTGTGGGACGCAGCTTTAACTGAAATTAGTCAACTCGTTACAGCGACCGCAATTGATTAAATCGGGATTGCAAATCGGCAAATTCTTTTTCTAACGCTTCTATAGCTCCTATTTTAGAAGGCGAGAATGGCTCTAATGCCGTGCAAACCGCCACGTACACATCGCTAAGACGACGACGATATTTGAATTCATCAAAGAATATTGTTTTCCGATTAGTCTCAATAATCTCTGCTCTGAATTTTTCCAACTCTTGCAACAGGCTATCTTCCTTACTAGCTCTAGAACTATTTTTCTTTAATGATGCAATCTGCCTATCTAACGTGTCACATAAATAATAAAGTTGTTCTTCTAATTTAAATAGCCGTATAGCTTGCGTGTGCAACAATTGAATTTTTGCACTTGAAAATCCATCGACTGGATTTTCTAAAAGTTGAAGAGACTGTTCTTTTTTCAGGTCTCCAATTTGTAATACAGCCTTATACGTACCAATAGGAGCACGAGGACCAATAACAGAAGCAAACAACACCGAGGATTGTGCAATAAATCCACCTACGGCCACTTTGGGAGGATTTTGATCTAATCCCCAATACACTCGATTCATTCCTTTGGCTCCAGGAGCATTAAGATCCTTGATTTTATTTCCCTTTGCATCAAATAATTGAATTTTTACGGCTTGCGTAGATTTTTCCTTCAAGTAATATTCCATCATCGGAAGGATGGGCTTACCAGATACTGTCCAGCCTTGTAAATTTTCACTGGATCCGGGGGCTTGTGGTGAAACTTCGTAACGGAACGGCTGAATCGGAAAAAATACCACTGCCTCGCTGGGAGGAGTTTTTGCAAAGCGACGCAAGGTAGATAGGTTGTCCATCACATAAATTCCACGCCCATGCGTTGCAATAGCTAAATCATCTGTATGAGAAATTTTTAAATCTCGCACCAATGCATACCAAGGTATATTCTGATACTTGCTGCGCATCCAGTTAACTCCTGCATCCAACGAAATAAATAATCCCATTTCAGTACCCATAAATAATAAGTTGGGCTCAACAGGATCTTGACGAATGACATGTGCAAACCCGGTGAATTCCTTTGATTGGATTCGCTTGAATGAATTTCCTCCATCCAAACTTTGCACCAAATAAGTTTGATGATCACCGTACATATGATTTTCGGCAGTAATAAAAATTTGATTCTTATTACTGGCTGAAAGTTCTATACAAGAGATCCAAGCTCCCTTCGGTATTCCTGCCGCCCATATGCGAGACGCTAGGTTTGTCCATGTTTTTCCTCCATCGATTGTGCGTTGCACATTTCCATCATCTGTACCAACCCAAACCACATCTTCATTGCGAGGATCCTGTGTGATTGTAAAAATGGTGCAATGATTTTCAGCACTGGTATTATCACCCGTAATCCCCCCACTCTTTTCTGTTTTTTGTTTTTCTTGATCGTTCGTGGTTAGATCCGGAGAAATACGAACCCAATTTGTTCCTTCATCCGTTGATTTATAGAGATACTGATTGCCCGTATACAAATTATAACTATTGTACCGCTTAGTAGAAGGTCCCGTCACAATGGGTGTGTTCCAATTCCAACGATGTGTTTCTTCGCCTAAACGTCGTTGCGGTTTAATACCATAAGACAATCCGCTTTTTAAATTAATTCGATTCATTTCTCCGCCTTGCGACTCAGCAAAAACTATGGAAGAATTAAGTGGAGAAGGCTGTACCCAAAAACCATCGCCTCCATTTAAAAACTGCCAATCGGTGCTGGATACTCCACCAGGAGAAGAACTGGGCGCAGACCAAGAACCATTATCCTGCAATCCTCCATACACATTAAATACCTTATCATTACTTACACTTACATGATAAAATTGGCCCACCGGTAGATTATTCAAAAAGGTCCAAGACAAACCTTTATTATGACTCACATATACGCCACCGTCAGTTCCCAAAAATAGCATGTTGGTATTTTCAGGGTTGATCCATAATGTGTGATGATCAGAGTGAGGAGCTACATCCGAAAAAATAGCATTTGACCAAGAATAACCTCCGTCTGTAGAGTATTGAAAATCGAATGCAGGACGATACACTCGCTTTGGGTCTTTAGGATCAAATTCCAATGAGCTGAAATAAAAAGGACGAGCCGTAATATTATCTGTAGCAGCTAATTTTTTCCAGGTCTCCCCTTCGTCTGTTGATTGATAGAGTCCTGGAACTTTTGCCTCTACAATAGAGAGAAGTTCTGCTGGCTTGGAAGGATTAAAAGAAATCACAATACGACCTAATTCCCCCTCTGGAAGTCCATTCGTCAGCTTCTTCCAAGTTTTTCCTCCATCTATTGATTTATACAATCCACTTCCTTTCCCACCTGAATTAAATGAATAAGGCTTTCTTCTAAATTGCCAAAAACTGGCAAATAAAATCTTGGGGTCACGAGGACTTATTGCAATATCTGCGCATCCTGTATTTTCATCCACATATAAATTCTTGTTCCAAGTTTTGCCTCCATCATTTGTTTCATATAAACCACGGTGACTGCTAGAAGACCAAAGAGGACCTGGAGCGGCAACCCAAATATGTTTGGAGTCGGTAGGATCAATGATAATTTTGCTGATATGTTCAGTGCTATCTAACCCCATTTTTTGCCAATTAGCTCCCGCATCGGTGGTTTTATAGATTCCATCCCCAATAGAAACCGAATTACGCATGTTGCTCTCCCCTGTACCCGCATAAATCGTTTTTGCCGACTTAGGATCAATGGCTAAGGCCCCAATGGATTGACAATATTTATCAAAGAGTGGAATGAACGTGACACCACCATTTAAACTTTTCCATATACCTCCTCCTGCTGTACCTACATAAAGATTCACTTGATTTTCCTGCACCGTACCCACAATGGAAGTGATGCGTCCACTCATGGTAGAAGGACCCAGGTTTCTGGAATACAATGATTGGAAATAAGAAGAATTGATTTCAGCAGAAGTCTGCGCATATAAAGTGCTATCTAAACTCTGCAAACAAAAAAGCGCTCCCCCAACGGAGAACGCTTTAATAAACCGGTTAAAGGTCATATGAATATTATTTTACTTCAAATAAAGAATCAGCCAGTGGCGTATTTACTTCAATTTTTTCAAACACTAATACTTGTCCCATTTGGTCAGTCTTAAAGGGCACTTTGATACCGATGGGCAACATTTTATAATCTAACAATTTGGTCTCCATTTCCATTTCTTGCCCCTGCATTTTAGTAGTACGCTTAGACTTGTCAATCAAATAGGTTTTTGTATCAATAAAGTAAATAGTTGAATTGCCATTTTTAGTAGTCAAACGAACTTTGTAGTACTCATTCCCATCTTCTTCATCTTTTCCCAATAACTCTACACTAGAACCTTTTGCTTTCCAGTCTACAAATTCATTTTGAATATCCAATTGATCTACACGCTGCTTGTGCTCCTCTTCACTATTAGGCTCTAAGCTTGTTTTTCCGCCAAACGGATTTTGAGACCATGATTTTGTGGGGGTGCAAATTTCAATGATCTGCATGCCTTGAAATTCTGCATCAATACGAAATCCCTTTCCGTTGACTGCTTGTTGAGAAAAAGAAATTTCAATTCCCTGAACTTCTACGTGTCCTGTAATTTTCATGGACTGTACTTTCTTCCAGTTTTCTGCCCCACCAATAGCATTAACATGGTTGGCGATAACTTCATCAACCGTTTGTGCAAAACTGGTCAGTTGAAATATAGTTGCGATTGCAACGATTAAAAACTTGGATAAATGATTTTTCATTTGGATGTATTTTGAAAGACAAATGTAAGAAGGCAAATGCATGCCACCTGCCGAAAAAAGAAATTTTACATGAACGGCATACCAATTAAACTATTGGAACGTTAATACTGTAAGTTGACTACCCTGCGCTTCATATTAACAATTTGTCTATTTATCGTATGCAGTGAATCGATGCTTCTAGCGCAGGAAAAGTTGAGCTTTTTACAAAAAATTGAACTGGGTTTTCACACAGGACCTCTGTTTTTTTTGGGCGACCTAGGAGGAAATGTGGGCGCCGGCTCCAAACTTTTCAAGGACATTGATTGGGAGGAGACAAAGCTGGGCGTCGGCGGACAACTCAATTTTTATCCTACCAAATGGATCAGCCTCCGAACCGGTATTTATCATGGCGCTGTATCCGGAAATGATCGACACTCCCCCAATATCACTTCAAATGATATTTTTCGGTTTAATAGAAACTTGCACTTTCGCTCCCGCCTCGATGAGATATATATGGGGGCCGAATTTTACCCTTTCCGACTCATCCCCACTAAAAAATCCAGTATCCTCGATTTGATACAGCCTTATGCCTTTGCAGGCATTGGCCTTTTTAAATTTAACCCACAGGCAAAAGATATCGATGGTATTTGGGTGGATTTGCAACCCCTACGATTAGAAGGACAAGGCTTTGCAGAATATCCAACTAGTAAGCCTTATAAACTGATTCAACAAAACATATTAAGCGGAATTGGACTTCGTTATTACATCAACGAGAATGTATATGTTGGCACTGAAATCATTTATCGAAAAATATTCACTGATCAAATGGACAATGTGAGTACCGATTTTTATATAGACCCTGCGTTATTTGACAACTATCTATCCCCCGCCGATGCCATCAGAGCAAAACGGTTGTATTATCAAGGACTTTATAACTTAGGCACAGTTACACCTGCTAATTCTGGCTTTCCCCGAGGCAACCCCAATAATAACGATGCCTATTTTGGGCAATCTTTCCAAGTTGGATTTAAAATCTATCCCAAAAAAGAGAGCCAATTAAAGTGTCCCGTTGCGTACTGATTAAATACTGACATTAAAGTCTCTTAATGCATCATTGAGACTAGTTTTAAGATCCGTACTGGGTTTACGTTTCCCAATAATTAAAGCGCAACTCACGCCATAGTCTCCCGCTTCAAATTTTTTGTTGTAAGTCCCAGGTATCACCACACTGCGTGCTGGAACCCTTCCTTTCATTTCTACTGGAGTAGGTCCGGTAACATCAATGATTTTTGTTGACTGTGTTAAAACCACATTAGCACCTAAAACCGCTTCACGTTCTACGACAACTCCTTCCACTACAATACAACGACTTCCCACAAAACATCCATCTTCAATAATCACGGGAGATGCTTGTAAAGGTTCTAATACCCCACCAATTCCCACGCCTCCACTCAAATGAACACCTTTCCCAATTTGTGCACAGCTACCTACCGTAGCCCAAGTATCCACCATGGTTCCCTCATCAACATAAGCACCGATATTAACGTAGGAAGGCATTAATACTACCTGCGTAGCCAGATAAGCTCCATAACGGGCAATAGCATGGGGCACGGCACGAACACCTAATTCTTTGTAATTTTTTTTGAGCAACATTTTATCATAAAACTCAAATGGTGCAAGATCCCAGGTTTGCATGGGCTGAATAGAAAAATACAAAAGGATAGCTTGCTTCACCCACTCATGCACTACCCATTGGCCATTCACCGGAGACGCTACCCGCAGCCTTCCTTTGTCTACTTCCTCAATAACGGCACGAATAGCCTCTTGGGTTGATCCTTCTTTGACTAATTCCCGATTTGTCCAGGCGTCTTGTATGAGTTTTTGCAAATTTTCCATAGCCGCGAAAATAATACATCCTTAGGTTGTAGCTCAGCCAAGCGCAGACTTATCTTTGAAAAATGCGAATTGGATTTGACGCAAAAAGGGCTTATCACAATGGAACAGGGTTAGGGCATTACAGCCGAACCCTGATTCAGTCATTGGCTACCTATTTTCCGTCTAATGAATATTTATTATTCAACCCCAACCCTTCCACTACCTTCAATTTGGAAGGCTCCAATCTTAAAGAGATACGTCCAAGCAGTTGGATCGATAAAGTTTTCTCCGCCCAATGGCGAACGGCAGGCTGCGTGAACGATTTACAAAAACTTCAGGTTGATCTTTTCCATGGCCTCAGCCATGAGATTCCCATTGGTTTAGACAAAAAGGGCATCCCTTCTGTTGTAACCATGCACGATTTAATTTTTGAACGATACCCTTTCCAATACAAGTGGATTGACCGGATGATCTATCGCAAAAAATTCAAGTATGCCATTGAACATGCTGATCAAATCATTGCAATTAGTCAACAAACCAAAAATGACTTAATTGAGTATTACCATGCACCCGCAGAAAAAATCAGCATTTGTTATCAAAGCTGTAACCCAGCCTTTCAACTTTCTGTTGGGGCATCTGAAAAAGATCGAATTCGAAAAAAATATAATCTCCCTCCTGCTTTCTTTTTATCAGTGGGCTCTATTATTGAACGAAAAAATTTGTTAGCCATTTGCAAAGCCTTCCTCCTATTAAAAAAAGAAGAACGTTTGCCCCTTGTAGTCATTGGAAATGGAGGATCCTACAAAAAAATAGTTCAACAATTTATTGCTGAAAATAATTTACAGAACTCAATACTCTTTCTTTCCGAACAAGCAAGTACAAAGCAGGATCCGGACTTTGTTACGGCTAAAGATTTTCCTGCCATTTATCAGTTAGCTACTGCCTTAGTGTATCCATCCACTTTTGAAGGATTTGGCATTCCTGTTCTGGAAGGAATTTCCAGCGGCATCCCCGTTGTCACCTCCAACTTGTCCTGTCTTCCCGAAGCAGGTGGACCCGGCGCTTTTTATGTTGATCCCCATCAACCGGAGCAAATAGCACAACAATTACAATTCATTTTGAATCACCCGGATGAAGTAGAAAAAAATATTCAAGCTGGCAAGAACTATGCGCAACAATTTTCATTGGAAAAAACGTCGACAGCAGTCATGGACATATATAAAAACCTAGCACATTAAATACCCCCATGTTGAACAAATACGAAGAAGATATTGTGAATTGCTTGCAAGTGCTACACCAAGGAGGACTCATCCTTTACCCCACGGACACCGTGTGGGGTATCGGGTGTGATGCAACCAATC
>CAYFLE010000057.1:0-8847 GCA_964343645.1 uncultured Chitinophaga sp.
GAGCACTTGCACAACCAGCAACAGTGAAATATAATTTACCAGAGAAGAATCGTGGGTTGTTTACACCAGGATTAGGTATAGCTCCAGTCCATCCAACGTTTTGGGCGGAAATTTGGTAATCACCAGCGCCTAGTGTTATACCATCTGTAGTGGCAGAGTTTGGAGTAGAGGTAGCCCCTCCATAAATCAATCCATTTGAAGAAACAAAGGCAAAACGGTAAGTAGTATTTGCAGGAATGCTAAATGTCATACCTGTTAAAAATGTGTAATAACCATTTGCTGTAACACTAACTGCAGAACCAGTAGCAATTTGAGTCCATGTAGGAGTGGCAACGGTGGGTGCTCCCGACAAAGAAGTAGAAGTGTACCATAAAGACCCAGTGGTAGTTCCTACAGAAGCAGTCGTAGATGCGTAACAATCAAGTTTTGTTAGAGTTACCGCACTTGAATTGTTGTTTGTAACAGAAAAAGTCACAAAAGAATTTGCTGCAGTCAAGTATGACATTGCACCAGCACTGTAGTCCAATGAAACTACTGATTGCGCATTCAGTTTTGTAAATACTGAAGCACTAAAAAGAATAGTAAGCAAAACGAAACGGAAGACCACGTTCTTTAAATTGGTAAAGATTGGTTGCATAGATACTGTTTTAGTTATTAGTTCACTCTGAATCAAGAGACTGTGAAATTAGGTGGGAAGGTACTCGTTTTTTTTAAAACTCTTAACAATTGAGGAAAAAACCTGTACTTAATTTAGTAATCAGCTGATTAGCAGGCATTTACATTTTACCATTTATCTACTTCCTCGGAAGAATTTGTTGAAGGGCTTGAATCGTGAGCACTTGAATCATTTATTGCACTAGGTGGAGTTTCACTCTGGCGGGCTGAAGCAGCGGCCTCCTCTTCTGTTTCTTCGTGGTTAAAAGCATCAAAATCGAAATTGGGCATCAATTCAGTTTTGACGTAGTCAACCGCCTCATTTAATGCCTTTACAAACTTGTTGAAATCTTCTTTGTAAAGAAAAATCTTATGACGATCGTATCCGTTATCGTCAAATCTTTTTCTGCTTTCAGTAATAGTCAGATAATAATCGTTCCCCTTAGTAGAACGCACATCAAAAAAATAGGTGCGTCTTTTACCAGCACGCAATCTTTTACTATAAATGCTGTCCATTTTCCTTTCGTTGCTCTCGTAATTCACTGTTATAGTTTTTTGCAGTTTTAAGTGTTAATACGGTATCATACAAATATAAAAATCTTTAAAAAAAAGCCAAATTTGATTTAAACTAAATCTGAAATTTATAAACAGTTGCAAGAAGAAAATTCAGATTTTCTTCTTGCAACTGTTTATCAATTATTTTTTTGAAATGGCCCCCTTTTGCCAACAGCTCCTCCGGTGTACCCATTTCTACTACCCTTCCTTGGTCCAGCACTATGATACGATCCATTATTAAGTGGGATGGAATCCGGTGTGTAGCTAACAAAATTGTTTTGCCAGCAAACAAATGATTTAAGGAAGTAGAGATTTTCTGCTCTGTTTGACTATCCACTGCACTTAAGCAATCATCTAAAAGTAAAATGTCTGGCTGATGCAAAATTGCACGGGCAAGCGATACACGCTGCTTTTGTCCTCCACTGAGGGTTACACCCCTCTCCCCTACTATGGTTCCATATCCAGCAGGAAAAACTTCAATCTCATCCCCGATAGCAGCTGAATTAGCTGCCGATTTAATTTGATCGACACTGTAGTGACTTACTCCAAAAGCAATATTATTAGCAATGGTATCAGAGAAAAGAAAAACTTCCTGGGAGACATATCCAACTTTTGACCTTAATTCCTGAATGTCGATTAAAGCAATATCAACATCGTCAAATAAAATTTTCCCATGCTCGGGCTCATAAAAACGCAATAGCAATTGTAGTAAAGTTGATTTACCGCTTCCTGTTTTTCCCAACAGTAAAACCTTTTCCCCTTTATTGAAGTGCAAATCAATTTCATTCAAAGCAAGAATGCCCGATTCCGAATAGGTAAATTTGACATGATCAAACTCAATCTTCTTTTCTAATTTAAAAGGCGCTGCTTTTAATAATGGATTATGTAAAGGAGTGATATCTAAAAACTCATTTATTCTTTTTTGAGAGGCGGCAGCACGTTGAATCATACTCGCTGTCAGGCCTATGGCACTCACTGGGAAAGTCAACATATTGATGTACATAACAAACTCGACAATGGTATTGACCCCAATCCCATGTTTACCCTCTATATAATAGAGCCCGCCAATCATAATAGTAAGCAGTGTGCTAATTCCAATGAGCAAACTAATGGAGGGGAAATAGAGCGCCTCTACTTTCACTAACCCCAAAACCTCCTTTCGGTATTCATTACTGAGTTTTTTATAAAATTTGAGCAAGGAGCGTTCTTGTATAAAAGACTTAATTACCCTGATTCCAGCATAAGACTCTTGCGCGTGTGTTGTTAAGCCTGATAATAATTCCTGAATTCTTTCACTTCTTACATTAATCGTGTTATTAATATAATAAATTAATACCGCCAGAATCGGCAAGGGTAATAACACATAGCCTGTCAACAATGGATCTCGTCGAAGCATAAAAAAAACACTCAAGGCAATAATAGAAATCAAATTAGCAATGTACATGATAGCCGGTCCCGTAAAAGTGCGAACGCGGCTAACATCCTCCGTGATTCGGTTCATTAAATCGCCTGTTCGATTCAATTTAAAAAAAGTGGCGTCCAACTTTTGATACTGACTATAAATTTCATTTTTCTGCGCATACTCAATATGGCGACTCATCACAATAATTGTTTGGCGCATGAGAAAAAGAAAAAAACCTCTCATAAACGCCAATACTAGTAAAGTAATTCCGCACAATGCCACTACCCCTGTCAAACCTGTTGCTTGTCCCGTAATAAAAGAGGTAATTGCATTTATCAGCCAATTGTACGTAGGCTTTGGACTGGCTGCATCAAAGCCGGGTAAATTCAATACTCGCTGAACATGATCAATAACAAAACTGGTCAGTTGAGGAGTGAGAACATTAAAATAATTAGAAAGAAATATAAAAAGTAACCCTCCAAAAAGGTAAGTGCGATATCTCCAGGCATAGGGAAGTAATGCTTTTAAGGCTCTCATCGTAATCCAGGATGGTGAAGTTAATCATCACTATTGATTTGGATAAAAAAAGTACAGCTCGTACATTCGCGCCGGAGAGATGGCAGAGCGGTCGATTGCGGCGGTCTTGAAAACCGTTGACTGTAAAAGGTCCGGGGGTTCGAATCCCTCTCTCTCCGCCAAAAAATCAAATGCCCCCTCAAGGGGCATTTTTGTTGATGGGCGTGGAAACTCAATCACAAAATCCAAACTGCTTCTCTTACTCCTGTTGTCAATGAGGTAATCTTAAGTTGAACCTTTTTCTTGGCGCTTAGTGATTGATCTAATTTTGACTTTAAATGATCATGTACTGTATAGGGCATATATATAGTAGTGACCCCATTTTCTGAATTGACAGCATGAGGCACCTTTTCGTCTTCTCCAAAAAATACTAATTGATAGCTACCCTTCCCGCCTGACACTTGTATCGTATACACTACACGGAGTTTATGATTGAAGCTTTCCGCAGTACCATCTACTAAATTGGAGACTGTGAAAATGGGAGCACTTAAGCCAGTTACTTCTATCGTTTCAGTTTGATCATTCAAGACACGTGCATGCTTAAATACTTGTGCCCCTTTTTGACTTTCGGGAATAAATTGCTTTTCCTCATTTGGATTCCCTTGCGAAAAAACGATAAAAGGAGACAAAAAAAGAAAGGCGTATAAACTGG
Organism: uncultured Chitinophaga sp.; assembly: GCA_964343645.1. Lineage (GTDB taxonomy): Bacteria > Bacteroidota > Bacteroidia > Chitinophagales > Chitinophagaceae > JJ008. Next base: position 3,840 of record CAYFLE010000057.1, read on the forward strand.
CTTTCAAGATAATAGAACGCATAAAATATTTTTTGCGAATTTAATGAATAACTCATTGGCAATTGAACTGAACCAAATAACCATCAAAATGTTGTAGTATCAAATCGAATAAATGAATAGGCTGCGTCTCCTTTTTATGGTTGGATTTCTTGCCTTAATTTGCACTTTCCTTTTGAGCAGTTGTTTTGGACAATCTAAACCAGCACCTACAAAAGCCCCTCGATCGACTATGAACTCCGTTGAATCAAATACCCCCACCCAACTTGACACAGCCACTTTTGCAAACGGCTGCTTCTGGTGCACCGAAGCCATTTTTGAAGAGCTAAAAGGTGTAAAAAGTGCCATATCCGGGTATGCTGGCGGAAACACCGAAAACCCCACTTATAAAGAAGTTTGTAGCGGCGAAACGGGACATGCCGAGTGTATCCAAATTGTCTTTGATCCTTCCATCATCAGCTTTGATGAACTTCTTGAAGTTTTTTGGAAAACCCACGACCCCACCACATTGAACAGACAAGGTAACGACATCGGAACACAATACCGAAGTGCTATTTTTTACCATACTGAGGAGCAAAAAAATAAATCACTGCAGTATAAAGATGAATTAAACAAAAGTGGTGCCTGGGCAAATCCAATTGTCACTGAAATTGCCCCATTTACGATTTTTTATCCGGCAGAAAACTATCACCAGCAATACTTTGAGCTCAATGGAGATGCAAATCCTTATTGTCAATTTGTAATTCAACCCAAGCTCGAAAAGTTTAGGAAAGTGTTTGCAGATAAGCGGAAAAAAGAAACAGACAAATAATTTTACTAGCCTATATTAGCATACGCACATTCCTACCCCGTATGCATAAAATGATAGCCCTTCGATACAGCTTTGTATTTGCACCACTCTTCCTTTTTTGCAGTAATAGTTTTTCTCAATCACCCACTTTTACCGCAGACGACAGCTTAAGAGGATCGCTCAACAAGGAACGAAATTGGTGGAATGTTCAGCAGTACACTATCAGCCTTCAACCCAGCTTTGCTGAAAAACGAATTAACGGTAGCAATCTAATAGAATTCAGTTTTTCGGCTAGTAAGGAAAAGAGAGAAATGCAAATTGATTTGCAATCACCGATGCAAATTGACAGTGTCTTTTTTCATAAAAAGAAAATCAGCTTTACTAAAAGAGGAAAAGATTGTTGGCTAGTCCAATTGCCAGCACTACTAGCCAAATCCCGTTCATCCAACAAGGAAATACAAAGCGATGCGGTGCTGATTTATTTCAGTGGCAATCCTCGTGTTGCCAAAAATGCCCCCTGGGATGGTGGATGGATTTTTACGAATGATAAAAAAGGGAGGCCCTGGATGACCGTTGCCTGTCAAGGTCTAGGAGCAAGTGTTTGGTACCCTTGCAAAGATCATCAAAGTGATGAACCAGATCGTGGCGCTACCCTACGAATAATAGTTCCCGATACTTTAGTAGCAGTAGCTAATGGAAGACTTCAGTCTGTTACGGAATTAAAAGAGAACAAAAAGGTATACGAATGGAAGGTGGTCAACCCCATTAACAACTATAACATCGTCCCCTACATTGGCCACTATGTAAACTGGAAGGATCAATACAAAAGCAGCTCCGGCAAACAATTAGACCTCACTTACTGGGTGCTAGATTATAATCTTGAAAAGGCAACTCCTCAATTTAATAGAGACACACCAAGAATGTTAGCGGCTTTTGAATATTGGTTTGGCCCTTACCCTTTTCAGGAGGACGGATACCAATTGGTTGAATCACCTCATTTGGGAATGGAACACCAAAGTGCGATTGCCTATGGAAATGGTTTTGCAAACGGATATCGGGGACGTGATTTGTCAGGCACAGGTTGGGGTAAGGATTGGGATTATATCATTGTGCACGAGAGTGGACATGAATGGTTTGCTAATAATATAACCACGAATGATATTGCAGACATGTGGGTCCATGAAGGGTTTACGATGTACTCAGAAGTTCTTTTCATCAATTATCATTACGGGAGAGAAGGAGCAGACGCCTATTGCAGAGGTGTGAGAAATCGTATTCGCAATGATCGGCCTATCATTGGTCATTACGGGGTCAATGAGGAAGGAAGTGGCGATATGTATAATAAAGGAGCAGGCCTATTGCATCATATCAGAGAAACAATCAACAATGACAGTCTTTTCAGAGATATCTTAATTGGACTGAATCAAGAATTTCGTCACCGAACGGTTGACTCAAAGCAAGTAGAAACGTACATTATAAAAAGAGCTGGCATCGATTTCCAACCTTTATTTGATCAATATTTAAGAACCAATAAAGTTCCCGTGTTAGAATACAACCAGTCCGGGCAAACACTGAAACTTAGGTTGTCTAATTGTAATGAATCACTGAAACTACCTATCCGCCTTGATGGAAAAAAATCAATGGAAATATTGCTAACCACCCAGTGGCAAGAATTTAAGGTAGAGGAGAATGTGAGCATTAAGAGTATCAGCGATAATTACTACTTCAACCGCAAAGAAGTTTATTAGAATCATTGATTTGACAAGATGAGTACGATCCGCAAACAAAGTATTTACTCCACACTGGTTATTTACGGTGGGTTTATAATTGGTCTTGTCAATACTTACTTATTTACCCGGAAAGGAATTTTTACAGAGGAAGAATTTGGACTTTATAATGTATTTATTGCTATTGCACTGCTCCTTGCTGCATTGGGGAATATGGGAGCCCCCTACTTTATTTATAAATTTTTCCCCTACTATAAAGACAGAGCTGGCAAGAATCAAAATGATCAACTTTCGCTAGCATTGTTGTTAGGTGTAGCCGGTTTTATTTTAATTGTGGTGGGCGGTCAATTATTTCAACCCATAATTATTCGGAAATACGCCACTAATTCCCCACTCCTCATTTATTATTTCAATTGGATATTTCCATTAGCGGGCGGACTACTTCTTTTTAACATCCTAGAATCCTGGAGCTGGCAACAACACCTCTCTGTAAAAAGCAACTTCTTGAAAGAAGGCGTGTGGCGTCTCTACATTTTGCTATTGATCATTGGCTTTATGGTTGACCCTTCTCATTCTTTTGCCCGCTTTATTCAATTATTTGCATTTAGCTACCCTCTTATTGCATTTTTATTGATACTGCTTTTAATTCGTAAAAATAAATTACCGCTAACTGTTACTTTTACTCCACTCACCAAGCGTCTTAAAAAACCGATTCTTAATTACACCAGTTTCACTTACCTAGGCACACTGGTATTTGTAATTGCACAAGTTTTTGATTCCATTCTAATCCCTTCTGTTCTTGAAAATGCCTTAGTACAATTGGCTGTTTATTCATTAGCCCAAAACATGGCATCCATGTTGCAAGCGCCACAGCGAGGGATCATTGCTGCTTCCATGGAACCTTTATCGAGGGCCTGGAAGGAAAAAGACAAAGGAACGCTCAATAAAATTTATCAGCGATCGGCTATCAATCTTTTACTTTTTTCTTCCTTACTTTTTGGACTTTTTATCATCAACTATGAAAATGCAATCAATACACTTAACCTTAAGCCAGTATTTTTAACCGGCCTCTCGGTCTTTTTTTTACTGGGCTTTGCCAAAATGATAGACTTAGGAACTGGGGTCAATTCGCAATTAATTATCACCTCCCCCGGATGGCGATTTGAATTTTATAGTGGAATCGTACTAATTACCTGCATGCTTCCCTTGAGTTATTTTTTAACAAAAATGATGGGGATTACAGGCACTGCACTGGCACAGCTAATTTCAATTACTATCTACAATAGTTGCAGGGTGTGGTATTTGCATCAAAAATTTCAACTACAACCATTCAACTTTACAACACTTAGTATAATACTTGTTGCTGGATTACTAATCAGCGGCAGTTATTTTAGTTTCAAAGGATGGACAGGCTGGTTAGGCTTGATTGGTTCCAGTGGAATTTATATGGGGGCATTTGCCTTTGCTATCTGGCGTTTTAAATTGACACCCGACTTACAGCCTGTTCTTGAAACCATTCAAAAAAAATGGAAGATTAATCTCTTTACTCGGTAGCCCCTTGTAATGGGGGGATACGCCCAGCACCCACAAAACGCGAAGAAAAATAAGGTTCGCGTCGATCGCTGACCATTACCCCGTTGCTGGAGGAAGCGTGAACAAATTTATCGTTACCTAAATAGAGGCCCACATGCGAAATAGAACGCCCTCTTGTTCTAAAAAAAAGTAAATCCCCTACTTGTATTTCATCTTTTTTGATTCGTTCGCAAAAATGATACTGTTCTTTGGATGTTCGAGGAAGCTGAACCCCTCGATAAGATTGTAAAATAGTTGCCGTAAAAGCAGAGCAATCAATCCCCTGTGCGGTATTCCCCCCATTGCGGTAGCGAACGCCCATCCAGGGATCAATTTGAAACAATAAAGTAGAATCAGGTAACTCCTCCACTTTTTGCCCCAACAACTGTGCATACTTGGTCATTAAAGGAGAGGGAATAAGTATGATAGAAGTATCTAGTTCTAGTTGTTGAAGAAGGACTCCAGTGGAGGCAGTAAGTTTAGGTCCCTGTATTTTTTTGGATTCATTGAAAGAATGGGAGCTCAATGGACCGGCTGTTTGCTTGAGCGCAGTGTGAGCAGGTGGAAAAATGGGGTCCAAATAGGAATCACTTCTTACGGGTACAGTAGCCTCTTTGATGGGCTTTGGTAGTCGAATTTTTGAGAGTACCGGCTGCACAACTGCACATCCAGTTAAACAAAAACATATAAAAAGTAGGTACCAATTCTTCATGGGGAAAAACAAGCAGCATTAAATTGAATCTATTTTGCAAAGGTAACTAAATTGCCTACTTTTCCTATCCGCTATGCAATTCTCCCATTTACATGTACACACACAATATTCGCTGTTGGATGGCGCTGCGGCTATTCCTAAATTATACGCAAAAGCCATTCAGGATCAAATGCCCGCATTGGCCATCAGTGATCATGGCAATATGTTTGG
>CAYFLE010000058.1:0-342 GCA_964343645.1 uncultured Chitinophaga sp.
GGAATGACCATTGGCGAATACGCTACAATGCTCTTAGGTGAAAAATGGATCAAAAGATCTGAACCAAAATTAGCGGAAGCTAGTGTTGCAATCGAACCGGTAGCCGCTACTACTGTAATGCAGCCCATGAAAATAAGTGATGTAATTACTGAATTTAAATTGGTTGTTATCTCTTGCAAAAATTACACACACAAATCAAATTATGTTTTACCCGTTCGCCCCTCGCCAAATCTGCCAGATATACAATCCATTTACTTGTACCCTTCTACTTGTTTATTCGAGGGAACGGCATTAAGTGAAGGAAGAGGAACGGACCGACCTTTTCAATTAATTGGACATCCT
>CAYFLE010000058.1:352-576 GCA_964343645.1 uncultured Chitinophaga sp.
GTTCTAAGCATTATGGCCTTGTTTGCTATGGATGGGATTTTGGAGGTACCCCTGAAGAAGTACAACAAAAAGTCAATAAAAAAATTCAATTGAAATGGCTTCTCGACGCATATAAGTTGTTCCCCAATAAAGACAGCTTTTTCTTGATCCCCAAAAATGGAGATATGAGCAAATCATTCTTTAACAAATTAGCGGGGAATAACATGTTGATGAAACAGTTAAAA
>CAYFLE010000058.1:586-8759 GCA_964343645.1 uncultured Chitinophaga sp.
GGGCGGATATTCGAAAATCATGGGAGCATGGACTTACGCAATTCAAGGAAATCAGAAAAAAATATCTGCTTTATCCTGATTTTGAATAGCCGCTCCTACATTTTGTATTTTCGCATTCATGTCAAATCAATCGCAGCATCCTCGCCTGGTGTTTATGGGTACGCCCGAATTTGCCGTGGCGAGTTTGCGTGCATTATTAGCAGCCAATTTTAACGTTGTTGGCGTTGTCACTAGTCCCGACAAACCCGCTGGAAGAGGATACCAGCTTCAAGAAAGTGCCGTTAAAAAATTCGCAGTAGAAAAAGGATTGCCCCTATTACAGCCCGTTAAATTAAAAGACCCCGCATTCCTTGAAAAACTAGATGAATGGAAAGCTGATCTACAAATTGTGGTCGCTTTTAGAATGCTGCCTGAGATAGTATGGAATAGACCTCGGCTCGGCACCATCAATTTACATGGCTCTTTGCTTCCACAGTACCGAGGCGCCGCACCCATTAATTGGGCCTTGATCAATGGAGAAAAAACAACGGGTGTGACAACCTTTTTATTAAAACAAGAAATTGACACGGGGGATATTTTACTAGCTAGAGAAGTTACCATTGAGCCTAAGGATGATTTTGGCACCCTTTATAGCAAACTACAAGAAGTTGGCGCCACATTATTAGTTGAAACTATCCAACAATATACCAATGGGCAATTAGCTCCTACTCCACAAGCAATAGAACCTACGCTGATAAAACATGCACCAAAAATTTCGAAGGAAACAGGAATTATTGATTGGAATCAGCCTGCACAACACATTTTGAATTTGATTAGAGGACTAAGTCCTTATCCAGGAGCTACCACTATATTTCAAGGTAAGCAACTCAAGATTTTTGCGGGAACAATCTTACCCGAGACTCCTTCAATTGCGGCAGGTAATTTTGATACGGATGAAAAAAAATATTTACGCTTTGCATGCCAAGATGCTTGGCTTTTCATTGAAGAACTTCAACTCGAAGGAAAAAAAAGATTACCGGTTGCTACCTTCTTAGCAGGTTATCGATTTAATAAATAATTACTCTTTGTCTTTGAGGATACGCAATGCTGCAGGATAATAATTATTGATCCGCCCTTCGAGCACATTGATCCACCCTAGCCCGAACCCATTATAGAGAACTTTATTCCATCCCTTTGTAGCGGTGTTACTAGAAAATTCTTTTCGTTGCAAATAACGAATCGCCTCCTCCTTTTCCAATGAAACAACTGATGCAGAAGTAGCCATTTTCGCAACCAATGCAAGTGCGTGATCGGGAATAAATTTTTCTCGCATCCATTCTCCCATTCGCACTCCTGCATATTGGATATATAATTTACTTTTTAAAAACGATAGTGTTTCCCATTGAGCAAGGGGCCAGCCATGTAATTGCTTATTCACTTCAAACAATCCTATATGAGGGGCTTGCACCCACGTACTTAATCGTTCATTTTCTTTTGCAGGCAGGGGTAAAAATTTATCTCCTTTTTTGCGTGCTATTTCTTTTAAATTGGCCGTAGATTTTTGTACGCAACAAAAATAAAAACCCTCTCCTCTCAGCCGGTGCGGCCAACAGCGATAGCCAACGCTTGCTGCCACAACACCCCATGAAGGATCGATAGAAATCGGCAACACAGAAGCACCCAGTTGTTCTTGGGCCCACTCTATGATCCATTCATTTTCCTCATTCGAATAGGAACAGGTTGAATAAAATAACACTCCACCAGGTTTTAACGACTCCCAGGCTGCTGCAAATATTCGCTGTTGACGCTGTGCACAATGAGTCACAGCAGCAGGACTCCAAGCATGGATGGCTTCCGGATCCTTTCTAAAAAGTCCACTTCCACTGCAAGGTGCATCAAGTGTGATCCAATCAAAAAAATCGGGCAACTCATTAAAATGTGCTGGATCGTTTTGAGTAACTACAACAGATTCAGTTCCCCATTTTATACAGTTATCACGAAGTAGACTAGCTCTGGACTTGATGACCTCATTTGCTACCAGCACGCTGCCAGGCGCTAGCAAGGAATAAAGATGTGTTGTTTTACCACCCGGAGAAGCACATAAATCTAAAGCCAATAAAGGTTTGTCTATTGGCTTATGTTGGATGAAAGCTTGCTCCAAGCACATACTGCTTGCTTCTTGCACATAATAGCAGCCTGCATGAAAAAAAGGATCGAATGTAAAAGATGGACGCGGGCTAACGTAATACCCAAGTGAAGACCAAGGCACAGGCAGTAAGGAGTAAGGTAATTCCGCGTTTTTAGCAGGGTTCAAACGAAGCGAAGACCTATCCTCCAATTCGGCATGACAATGAATAAATGCTTCCTTTTCAAACCCAGGAAGTCCTTCCAATGAGTTTATGAATGAAATGGGTAGTTGCACGTTTATGGCAATGAAAGAATCAGAGATTTTTGATTTCGCTAACCAACTCTTGAAGAACTTTCTTAGCGTCGCCAAACAACATAGAAGTTTTAGGACGGAAGAAAAGCTCATTCTCAATGCCAGCATAACCAGGCTTCATACTACGTTTGTTCACCACCACATGCTTTGCCAATTCAACATCTAAAATGGGCATACCATAAATAGGAGACGCTGGGTCCGTTTTAGCAGCCGGATTCACGACGTCATTAGCGCCTAAAATTAAAACGACATCCGTAGTTGAAAATTCCTCATTGGCCTGTTCCATTTCCAATAACTTTTCATAGGGAACATCCGCTTCGGCTAAAAGTACGTTCATATGCCCCGGCATACGACCTGCTACTGGATGAATTGCATACTTTACTTCCACCCCTTTACTTTCTAATAATTTTTCTAACTCATGACAGGCATGTTGTGCTTGCGCAACAGCCAATCCATAGCCGGGAACGATGAAAACTTTATTGGCATAGCTCATCAACACAGCGGTATCACTTAAGCTAATTTCTTTATGTGTCCCCTGTATTCCACCTGCCGCAACAGTTCCACTTGAACTGCCGCCGAATGAACCAATTAATACATTGGTCAATGAACGGTTCATTGCCTTACACATCAAAATGGTGAGTAAGGTACCTGCCGCACCTACCAGGATTCCACCTGTAAGCATGACTTTATTCTCATACAAAAATCCTCCACATGCCGCAGCAACACCGGTAAAAGAGTTAAGTAACGAAATCACAACAGGCATATCTGCTCCACCAATCGGAAAAACAAAAAACACTCCGTAGAGCAAGGAAAGTGCAAACAGGACATAAAAAAGTAGAATAGATTGTGCAGGCATCCAACCAATCAAGTAAGTGGCCAATGCGATAATCACTCCCAATAAAAGTAGATTGAAAATATGTTGTCCCTTGAAAGAATAATCTTTAATTGAACCATTTAGTTTTCCCCAAGCAATGATACTTCCAGCAAAGGAAACTGATCCAATAATCAGTCCTAGCACAATGATCAGTAAAAATCCTGCGTTCGATGGTGCACCCTCCATATGACTCAAGTGATCAAACTCCACCAAACTAATCAATGCCGCACAGGCACCGCCCATTCCATTAAAAAGACTAACCATTTCAGGCATGGCTGTCATTTTTACTTTTTTAGCAGCCAAGGTTCCGATTACAGTACCAATGGCAATACCGCCAAAAATCCACGTGTAATTACCCAAATGCTTGCCTTCTTCTTGATAATGAAAGATGGTTCCCAAGATGGCAATAGTCATTCCAAAAGCGGCAACAAAATTTCCATTACGCGCAGTAGCAGGATGCGAAAGCATTTTCAATCCCACGATGAAAGTGACAGAGGCAATTAAATAAATTAGAGTAAGGAGTTGCTGTTCCACTTGCATGAATTTAAAAATCAGGATTGTTTTTTCTTTTTAGAGAACATCTCTAACATTCGATCAGTTACTACAAAACCACCTACTACATTCAACGTACCCACTATCACAGCAATAAAGCCAAGGGTCAAAGCCAAGTAATTATCAGCGGCAGCCTTGCCCATCACAATAATGGCTCCGATAATTACTACTCCATGTATGGCATTCGCACCGCTCATTAAAGGCGTATGCAACACACTTGGTACTCTCCCAATCACTTCTATCCCTACAAAAATCATTAGCACAACAATGTAAATGATTTCCTGGTGCGCACCAATCCAAGCTAAACTACTTTGCATGGTATTATTTTTTAAACAACTCGTTCGTGAATAATTTTTCCTTCATGGGTGATACAAGACCCTTTCACCAAATCGTCCTCCCAGTTCAACAATAGGGAACCACTTTTATCCTGAAGCAATTGTAAAAAATTGAGCAGGTTCTTGCCATATAATTTACTGGCGTCTGCAGGTAAAGTAGCTGGTAAGTTCGAAACACCAATAATGCGCACCCCATTCATTTCCACTGTTTCGGCATCTTTTGTGTAAGGAGTATTTCCGCCTGTAGCAGCTGCTAAATCGACAATCACAGATCCATTTCGCATAGCAGCAATCATATCTTCTGTAATCAATATGGGTGCCTTTTTTCCAGGTATTTGCGCAGTAGTGATGATGATATCAGACTTTGCAGCAGACTGCGCAATTCTTTCACGCTGGCGTTTTTGATATTCTTCGCTTTGCTCTACTGCGTAACCTCCTGCTTTACTAGCGTCGGCTGCTCCTTCCACTTCAATGAATTTTGCGCCCAAGCTCATTACTTCTTCTTTCACTGCTGGACGTGTATCAAACACCTCTACAACTGCCCCCAAACGCTTGGCAGTTGCAATGGCCTGCAATCCTGCCACCCCAGCCCCTAAAATGAGCATCTTTGCGGGTGCAATACTTCCCGCCGCAGTCATAAACATTGGGAAATAACGCCCATAATTATTAGCTGCTAATAGTACCGCCTTGTACCCTGCGATATTTGCTTGAGAGCTTAAAATATCCATGGACTGCGCCCGTGTGGTGCGAGGCAACATATCCAACGAGAAACAAGTGGCCCCAGTTGCAGCTACTTGTTGTATCCAATCCTTTTTGAAAAGTGGTTGATAGGCCCCGATTAATACTTTACCATTTAGCGTCGCTGCATCCAATGAAAATGGATGAATCGTCAGCAATACTGTAGAAGCTTCGATAACCGCTGCGCGATCAGCCATTTTTGCCCCCGCTGCCGCAAAGGCCTCGTCTGCACAAAATGCATTGTTTCCTGCACCTCGCTCCACCCAAACTTCATGACCTTTTTTTGTTAACGCTGCGACGGCTTCATCCGTTAAAGAAACCCTAGTTTCAGGAGCAAACTCCCGTAGAACACCAATTGTCATAATTGTGTGCGCAGTGATTAGAAAACTGCCCGGCAAAGGTAAGCATTAAAACCGGATCCGGTAATGCAACTTCGAATGAAAAGAAGGCCGGAATAGCGCAATTCCAAATTGAAATAAATCGATTGTAGCAGTAACTTGTTCATGTTGTTGAATCTGTTTCCACGCACGCTCCATACCTGCACTCCAGCGAATATCATCTACTATCACAATAGATTGCTCCGGTAAGTGATTAACCAACTGCTCAAAATATCGCAGGGTCGGTTCCTCTTGATGATTCCCATCCATAAAAACCAATTCAGGAGCAGGCATTACGTTTAGCACCTCTGTTAGCTTATTATCAAAATTTCCAAAATAGCTATGGACATTTTTAAATTGCCACTCCTGAAAATGAGTAAGCGCTTTTAGATAGGCCGATGACACTCCTTCAATCGTGTGGATAGTTGCGGTGGGTCTTGCCAGTGAAAAAAGTGCAGTAGAAAGCCCCAATGATGTACCCAGCTCTAGAATCGAATTAGGCTGATAAAATTGTACCAGTTTATAGAACAGCTTTGCGGTGCGTATCGGCTTTGCACTTTGATTAACAATTGCTGCCACACTTTTTTTGTCAAAATTACCCAACCGAGATCCCCCACCGATTTCTTCCCAGGATAGCATTTCTGTTGAATGCAACAAATTTGCGCGCCAATCTTTCCATTGCGCAAAAGAATGATCGGTTGTTTTGTTCTGTAAAACCTGTTGAATAAATTCAAATACAAAGGGAGAATGTACTCCGTGCCCTTTTGAATGAGAAGCCTCCCAATAAAATGACAAATACTTTAGAACCAGTTCAGCAGTTGAATACATGGAAATAATCAAGACTTTCTTTCCCAGGTCTGAAAAGAATAATTAAAAGCATTTCGTTCATCGGCTTCGCAGTCCAACTGTTGTATTAGCTGCCATTGGTCGGGATGTATAGCAGGGAAAAACGTATCTGCATCAGGATTGGCCTCTACGCGAGTTAAATAAATACGAGAAGCTTTTGAAAAAAACAATTGATAAATTTCTCCACCACCAATGACCATCATTTCATTTGTTTTGCAAGCAGCCGCAGCTTCCATTGCTTGGGTAATGGTAGAAACCACTTGCACCTCACTATCTGCAGGCACCCAATTTGTTTGTCGAGTGATGACAATATTTGTACGACCAGGCAACGCTTTTCCCAGGGATTCAAATGTTTTTCGGCCCATGATAATGGGCATTCCCCATGTAGTGTTCTTAAAATGTCGCAAATCAGCCGGTAAATGCCAAGGCATGGTGCCCTCTTTACCAATGGCATTGTTTAAGGCTGCAGCAACAACTAAAGAAATTTGCATGGACACAATTATTTATACCGCCACAGGTGCTTTGATACCTGGATGACATTGGTAATTCAAAATTTCAATATCCTCAAATCGAAAGTCAAATAAATTATTGACTGCTGGATTTAATTTGAGTTGTGGAAGCGGATACGGCGTACGACTCAATTGGAGATTAACCTGTTCAAAATGATTATTATAAATATGCACATCGCCAAACGTATGCACAAAATCACCCGGGGCCAACCCTGCTACTTGCGCAACCATGTGCGTAAGCAAGGCATAAGAAGCAATATTAAAGGGAACGCCTAAAAATACATCTGCACTTCGCTGATACAATTGACAACTCAATTTGCCACCTGCTACATAAAATTGAAAAAGTGAATGACAAGGCATCAATGCCATTTGAGAAAGTTCTGCTACATTCCAAGCACTAACAATCATTCGACGACTATCCGGATTATTTTTCAATTGTTGCAACAAGTCCGTGATTTGATCAATCACTTTGCCGTCTTTTCCTTCCCAACTTCTCCACTGCTTTCCATATACGGGCCCTAACTCACCGTTTTCATCCGCCCATTCATCCCAAATGCTAACTCCGTTTTCTTTCAAATAAGCAATATTGGTTTGTCCTTTCAAGAACCACAATAATTCGTAAATAATACTTTTGAGGTGCACTTTTTTAGTGGTCACCAAGGGAAACCCTTCAGCTAAGTCAAATCGCATTTGATACCCAAATACACTTCGCGTACCTGTACCAGTGCGATCTGTTTTATCTGTTCCCTTTTCTAAAATATGTCGAAGTAAATCGTGATACTGCTGCATACTGCAATATTAAGCTGAATGAGCGCGTCTTTCTAATTCTTTTTTAATGAGTCCCAGCTCTCTACCTGTTTGACCTTTTACAGAAGTATTTTCTTGTGCCCGACGCATCAAATAGGGCACCACATCTTCAATGGGACCAAATGGCAAATACTTGCTAACACCACAACCAGCAGCAGCTAAATTGAAGGTAATGTTGTCACTCATTCCATACAGCTGGCTCCAATGAATGTGGGGGTGCTGAATCGGATAACCCTTTTCTAGTAATAATTGAACAGCCAGTAAATTACTTTTTTCATTGTGTGAAGCCACAATCACACCAAATGAATCTAAGTGGCTAATACAGAATTCCAGCGCCTGGTTATACAACTGATCCGTAGCCTTTTTGGTTGGATTGATTGGAGAGGAGTATCCCATTTCCTGGGCACGCTTTCTTTCCTTTTCCATGTAGGCGCCCCGAACCAATTTTGCACCGCTTATATATCCATTTGCGTTTGCAAGCGCAAACATCTTTTGAATCACTTCAAATCGGTCAGTCCTATACAACTGATAGGTGTTATAAACAACGGGAACTTTTTTATTGCATAATTCCATCATTACCGCTGCCAATGCATCTAACGGTTCTTGAATCCACGTTTCTTCCGCATCTAAGGCAACAGCCACTTTACTTTTAGCCGCATGAAAACAAATTTTTTCCATACGTGAACAAACCCTACCCCACTCATTCAATAATTCCA
>CAYFLE010000059.1:0-5300 GCA_964343645.1 uncultured Chitinophaga sp.
GATTTTTTTTACCAACAGCCCTGGTGGTGAAATTGGTAGACACGCAGGACTTAAAATCCTGTGGCCAGCAATGGCCGTATCGGTTCAACTCCGATCCGGGGCACTAGCAAAAGGCGATCCTTTCCAGGGTCGCCTTTTTTATTTCTCTCATTCAATTTTATTATAAATTACTTTCGTATCAAGCAATCATAAATCATGTCCACCGAAATAAAATGCCCGAGCTGCGGTCACTCTTTTGCACCCAATGACGCCATTCGTGAGGAGGTTGAAAAAGAGTTACGTAATAAAGCGGCGGAATGGCAAAAAAAGAAGTCCGAAGAATATCAACTCAAATTAGAGGAAGAAAAAAAGCGCTTACAAGAAAGTATGGAAGAAGCTACGCGTAAATCCGTAGCCGCAGAATTTGAAAATAAACTTATTCTCTTAGAACAGGCCAACCGATCCAATGAAGAAAAATTAAAAGAAGCCCGTCAACAACAATTAGAATTTTTGCAAAAAGAACAAGCGTTAAAATTAAAAGAAGACGAACTAGAACTTTCCTTACAGAAAAAATTACAGGAAGAAAGAGAAAAATTAGCAGGCGATTTGCGCAAACTAGAAGAACAACGTATTGCTGCTAAAGAAACAGAGTTTCAATTGCGCATCAAAGAGATGGAAGAAAAGTTAGAGGCGCAGCGAAAACTAGCAGAGGAAATGAAGCGCAAAGCCGAGCAAGGCAGTATGCAATCACAAGGCGAAGCGCAAGAACTATTATTGGAAGATCTTCTCAAATCAGCTTTTCCCTTTGACACTATTGAAGAAGTGGGAAAAGGAGTAAAAGGTGCCGATTGTATCCAAACGGTACGCAATAAACTCGCACAGGAATGCGGTAAGATTATATTTGAAAGTAAACGAACTAAAGATTTTTCACCGGAGTGGATTGAAAAATTAAAGTCTGACATGCGCAATCAGGGGGCCGATGTGGCAGTATTAGTAACGCAAGCCTTCCCTAAGGATATGGACCGATTTGGTGAAAAAGAAGGCGTTTGGATTTGCTCCTTTACGGAAGTAAAAGCAATTGTGCATCTGCTACGTGATGCGTTAATTCGCGTTTCCCATGCGTCCAGAAATCAGGAAAATAAAGGAGACAAAATGCAACTTCTGTATGACTATTTAATCAGTCGTGAATTTGCTGAACAGTGGCAAGCCATTCGAGAAGGTTTTATGAGCATGAAACTTTCTATTCAAAAGGAAAGAGATGCGATGGAAAAATTGTGGAAGTCCCGAGAAAAGCAATTAGAAAAAGTTCTCTTGAACGCAGCGCATATTAGAGGATCTATTGAAGGAATTTCTGGCGCGGATGTCAATCTCAATTTATTGGAAGATAGTACAGACAGCGAGGAAGATTAAGGCGCAATCCAAGTCAACTCTAGCTGTTCAATGGATCGATAATTTATGCGCAATAGAGATCCCGTTGGGGTGAAACTAAATTCTAATTGCTGGGCATCAGTGTCCATCCCACTTAGCACGATATCTCTAGTGAAATCTACGCTCCCTTCTCCATACCATTTATAAACTGATTCTTTAGCAGACCAGGCTCTAGTCAGCCATTCAGAGGCGACCAGTCCTTCCTGTAAATCAGTAAGACTTGTCTTCACACAGATTAATTCCTGTTCTTCATCAGACAAAAATTTATGACGAATCCTAAAAATTCGATCTCCCCTCTCTTCCAAATCGATTCCCACTGCACCTGCATTGGAAAGAATGGCAGCCGCATAATCGCCGCAATGCGTCAATGAAAATTGCATGGTTGAATTGGGCAAATAGGGCTTCCCCGCAGAAGCAATTTCAATTTGATGATACGGAAATCCAGGTTGCAGCTCTGCTAACACGTAACGGGCTGCTAAATGGCGTAATTGAACCTGTGGATGCGCAATTGTTCTCCCAGTAGGCACTTTAGTTTCAAAAAAATCACAGGGCTCTGTGATCTTCCAAACTGCAAGCAGGGGCTTGTCTTGGGGTGAGTGTTGAAAAATAATCGGCATAATGGAGCGAAACCTTTTTATTTTGCCGTAAATCCAAACGAATATACAACTATGATTCTCTCAGATACAAGAATCCTGGAGGAAATGGAAAAAGGCACTATCAAAATAACTCCCTACAATAGGGAGTGCCTAGGCAGTAATTCTTATGATGTGCACTTGGGTAAAACATTGGCTACCTATAAGGAACATATGATTGATGCCAAAAAGCATAATCAGATTGATTATTTTGAAATTCCAGATGATGGAATTGTTCTTTATCCGCACATTTTTTACCTGGGTGTCACGGAGGAGTATACCGAAACACATGCGCACGTACCTTTCCTAGAAGGAAAATCTTCTACGGGCCGGTTAGGAATTGATATTCACGCTACGGCTGGTAAAGGGGATGTTGGATTTTGTGGTAACTGGACCTTGGAAATATCGGTCAAACAACCAGTGAAAGTTTATAAAGGAATGCCTATTGGTCAGCTAATTTATTTTCCAGTGGAGGGACCTATTCAGATTGCCTATAACCAAAAGAAAAACTCCAAGTATAGTAACCAGCCTGACCGACCTGTTGAGAGTATGATGTGGAAGAATAAGTTCTAAAAACTAGAGCGCCTCCCACCCTTCTTTTTTGACCCATGCTAATAGCCAACCGGTAACCTGGCCATAACTTCTTTTTCCTTGGGGCTGTTGATTGGCCTGCAAAAAATAATCATACCCCATCATGATCCATTCCTCGATTGGACTTTGGTAACGCTGATAAAAACGTTTCAATTCCTGGATATCTTTTTTCACAAATGGCGAAATAGAGGTTCTTAATTGAATAGCTCTGGTAGAATCTAATTGATACAACATGCCCTGCGCATATAAGAACATATCGAGATAGGCAGAATAGCGGAAAAACACATTGGGCGAATTTTTACAAACTAAGTATCCAACAAAATTGGCTTCACTCTCTTTAGCGTAACCTACCTGGTGTGCCATTTCATGGGTGGTTACAAAGGGTTGTAAAAAAACAGGAATAGTGGTATTGACTTGCCCCTCTCCGGTAAACGGGTTATAATACCCTTGAAATCCTAAATAGTTTCCTAGATAGCTATATAAAGATGGCTTGATGGAAGGTGTGGCAAGTTGAAGAAATGTATAATGTAATGCGGCTTCATCATAGGACTGATGCGCTTCTTGAAATAAATTTTTCTTTCTTTTTAAAGGGTTGCGAATACCCGCTGGCTCCATTGCCCTATACTCATTTGCCCGCTTAAGCAAAAATTGGGCTAATGTATCAATTTGATCAACCGAAACCGAGTCAGGCTTTAACGCAAGTTGCTTGGCTATTCCCTGACGATTGTAATTCAATCCCCATCCCAGATTAAAAAATACATAGACAAACAAAAAAAAGAAAATGAGTTGTTGCAATCCAGATGCGAGATAGGTGCGATTCACTTTCTTTTTCACTAAATCGCGAATGAGCCAACCCGTTTTCAAAAAAATAATCAACAACAGTACCCCATAAAACCAATCTCCAACACTAACAGGCAACCATCCTAAAAGCGTGCGTTGAACTTTTGAAAAGACGGGATAAAAGACGCTGCTGTAATAATTTTCAACCCAGCCGGGCTGCGTGGCCACCAGTCTAATCAAGATGGCTGCCAAAACCAGAAGGATCCAAGCCCAGTTTTTCATGGCCTGGCTAAATAAACGAGCTAGCCGTTCGCGCAGATGTAAGGTTTTTAGAAAGCTCATTTTCAATAGATTGCGAAATAAAACTTTAGCTAAAAGTAATAAACTTTTTCTTACCTTTGCGTCCGCTGAAAAGTAGTAACATGGGGCGTAACCGGGAATACGATATTGCCTTTGTTGGATTAAAACCGGGGTTGCATCATTTCAACTACAGCATCAGCGACAAGTTCTTTATTTCTTTTCAGGAACAGGATTTTCACAATTGCAATGCAAATGTCAAACTAACGCTTGACAAGCAAACCAGTTTCATGTTACTCACGTTTGAAATAGGGGGTAAACTGGAAGTGACTTGTGATCGTTGCAATAGCAATCTTCCACTCGAGTTATGGGATGAGTTCAAGATCACTGTAAAAATGGTAGAAGAACCAGCGCTCATGAATGAACAAGAGGATGATCCCGATGTGTTTTATATTGGTCGTGGCGAAAGCCATCTCAATGTAGAAGAGTGGATTTACGAGTTTATCAACTTGTGTCTGCCCATGCAAAAAACCTGTGAATTTGAAAAAATGGATGGCCCTTTTTGTAATAAAACAGCTAGAGAACTGCTGAATAAATTAGAAAAGGAAAATCCTTCTTCTCCCGAAAAGAATCCAATTTGGAAAGGACTCGATCAATTCAAAGATTTATCATAACTGAATAAAAAATAACATATGCCAAATCCTAAACGACGCCACAGCCAACAGAGAAGTGCAAAACGCCGTACTCACTATAAGGCCGCTACTACCACGCTTACACAAGATGGTACTACAGGTGAAACGCATTTGCGTCACCGCGCACACGTGAGTGAGGGTAAGTTGTATTACAGAGGAAAGTTGGTAGCTGAAAAAGCACCACTGAAAGCGTAAGCACTATTTTATCTAATTCAATTCCAAATTCAGGATCAAAACGCATGCTGGATTTGGAATTTCGCATTTAATAAAAGGTATGGTTATTGGAATCGACATGATGGGAGGCGATTATGCTCCACTGGAAGCAGTGAAAGGAGTGAAAGCTTACCTCAACAACTCCCCTTCCCCATTGACACTTTGCTTGGTAGGAGACGAAAAACAAGTAAGGCCCTTACTGGAAGAGCTAAAAATAAATGTCGCCGCCGTTCAGGTGCAACACGCCGACGAGGTCATTGGAATGCATGAGCATCCTACCCGTGCACTAAAAGAAAAACAACATTCTTCTATCGCGATAGGATTTGGTCTATTGGCAAAAAATAAAATTGATGCCTTTATCAGTGCCGGTAACACGGGCGCGATGTTGGTAGGCACCCACTTTAGTATTAAGCCGCTAGAAGGAGTGATTCGCCCCACTATTTCCACCATCATCCCCAAACGAAATGGGAATACAGGTCTTTTATTGGATGTTGGTTTAAATGCTGATTGCAAGCCCGAGCAATTAAATCAGTTTGCGATGATGGGCACCATTTATGCCCGTGAAATTTTAGGTGTTGAAAATCCTACAACCGGTCTTGTCAATGTGGGTGAAGAAGAAGGAAAAGGCAATCAACTAGCACAAGCCACCTATCCCTTGCTAAAAGAAAACAAACAAATCAATTTCATT
>CAYFLE010000059.1:5310-8166 GCA_964343645.1 uncultured Chitinophaga sp.
GTCGAGATATTTTAGGGCACAAAGCTGATGTGATGGTTTGCGATGGATTTACCGGCAATATCATTTTGAAAATGGCTGAGTCGATCTATGATATTTCACGTGATGAAAAAATAGACAACCCCTATTTCAATCGTTTCAATTTTGAAGATTATGGAGGTACCCCCATCTTGGGAGTAGCTAAACCCGTTATTATTGGTCATGGAATTTCAGGAGAAAAAGCATTTTTGAACATGCTGAAACTGGCTGAAAAAATGCTCCAAAAAGATGTAATGGGAACCTTACAAAAAGCAATCCAACCTGCATAAAAAAAGCCGTCGAAAGACGGCTTTTTCAGTGATCCCGCTGGGACTCGAACCCAGGGCCCCAACATTAAAAGTGTTGTGCTCTACCAACTGAGCTACGAGATCAACCGATTTTGGGAGTGCAAAAATAAGTCCCCCAGCCTGTTACACCAAAACTTTTTAGAGAGAATTATCAACTCTTTTTCTTCAATTTTAGAGTAGGTTTGTAAACACATGCAAACACCTGATTTTTTTAGGAACAAAGTAGTTGTCATCACAGGAGGAACAGATGGAATCGGACGTGCATTGGTCGATCTTTTACTTTCCCAAGGCGCTTTAGTTTCTACCTGCGGAAGAAATCAAGACAAACTTTATCAACTTCAAAAAGAGTACCCCAACAGCCCGCTTCATACCATGGTTGCAGATGTCAGTAGCGAAAACGATTGTCGGCTGTTTATTGAAAGCACCATTCGGGTGTTAGGCGGAATTGATGTGTTGATCAATAATGCGGGT
Source organism: uncultured Chitinophaga sp. (assembly GCA_964343645.1). Lineage (GTDB taxonomy): Bacteria > Bacteroidota > Bacteroidia > Chitinophagales > Chitinophagaceae > JJ008. Next base: position 6,105 of record CAYFLE010000059.1, read on the forward strand.
ATATCCATGCGTGCCTTACTCAAAGAGTCCACCACAGAAGTGATCAAAAAAGTAATGGATATCAATTTCATGGGTGTAGTATACTGTACTCGCTACGCACTTTCCTCCCTGATCGAAAGAAAAGGGGTCATTGTAGGAGTCTCATCGATTGCTGGATATAGAGGTTTGCCAGGACGTAGTGGCTATTCTGCTAGCAAATTTGCATTACAAGGGTGGTTAGAATCAATACGAACTGAATTGATAGATGACGGCGTCCATGTAATGTGGGTTTGTCCCGGTTTCACCACCTCTAATATCAGACACGCTGCGTTAAACAAAGATGCACAAGCACACGGTGAAACTTCCATGGACGAGGATAAAATGATGTCTGCGCAAGCATGTGCACAGCATATTCTTACAGCTGTTGCTAAAAAGAAAAGAACTCTTGTGTTAACCTTTACCGGAAAAAGAACAGTTTTCATGAATCGATTCTTCCCTGCATGGGCAGATAAATTGGTGTATCGTTTCTTTTTTAAAGAAGGCAAACTGATTAAATAGTTATGGCGCTCATCACGCTTACATCAGACATTGGAAGCCCTGATTACTTGGTAGGTGCTATCAAGGCACAACTTTTACAACTGGTGCCAAATGCACAAATCATCGACATTTCTCATGCCATCCCTCCATTTAACTATCCTCAAGCTTCCTATGTTTGTCGAAGCGCCATTCAGCATTTCCCTTCACATACCTTTCATGTCATCTTGGTTGATCTTTTTGCCAAACCAAGCGATCATCTCATCCTAGCCTTTCATCAAAATCAATATTTTCTCTGCGCCAATAATGGACTTTTGAGTATGATTTTAGAAGGCACTCCTGAAATGGTGGTGGGCATCAAACTAGATCCAACTGTTACAAAAACGACGCTACAAATTACGGAAGCCATTGGCCTAGTCATTCATAAAATTGATCAAGGTATATCCCTGAAAGAAGTAGGCGCACAAGAGGTCAATTTTGTAGAAAAGAAACACTTACAGCCCATCATCGAGCAACAATTCATAGAAGGACAAATTATTTTCATTGATAGTTTTGAGAACGTTATTGTAAACATTACACGGGAGCAATTTGAAGAAAACAGAAAAGGACGCGGGTTCAAAGTGGTTTTTCGTGGAGACGAAACAATCGATCAATTAAGCGAGAGTTATGCGGATGTGCCGGAGGGAGAAAAACTAGCCCTTTTCAATAGTGCAGGCTACTTAGAAATTGCGATTAACAAAGGAAATGCAGCTGGATTATTTGGATTAAAGGGATTTTCGGAAAAGATTCGACAGGGGCAATTAGCCTATCAAACGGTTCGAGTATACTTTCAGTAAAAAGCAACGTTAAAAGATGAATTAGAGGGCATTTTGCCCCGCTAAATCCTATTTTTGTCAGACCTCAAATAAAGAGAAAATGAATTTTAGAAAACAAAACAATTGGACCGGTTGGATCGTTTTTTTCATTGCACTAGCCACTTATGTGTTAACCAGAGAAGCCCGTGGTAGTTTATGGGATACGGGCGAATTTATTGCAAGTGCAAAAGGTCTTCAACTTCCCCACCCACCCGGTGCGCCTTTGTTTGTTTTACTGGGTCGTTTTTTCATCATCTTATTTGGCGATGGAGCACTAACTGCAGGAAGCGCAGTCAATTTTATGAGTGCACTGGCTAGTGCTGCGACTATTCTGTTCTTGTTTTGGAGTATCACGCATTTTGGAAGAAAGTTATACGGTGTCAAAGAAGATCAACTTTCTACCTCACAAGTGACGACTATCATGGGTGCAGGACTGGTAGGCGCATTAGCGTATACTTTTTCTGACTCCTTTTGGTTTAGTGCAGTGGAAGGCGAAGTATATGCATTGTCCTCTTTTTTTACTGCACTCGTTTTTTGGGCTATGCTGAAATGGGAGCAAGCCGATGAAAATGCAGGCCTGGATCCAGCTGAGCGACTCAGAGCGGATCGATGGATTGTGTTTTTATTTTTTATGATGGGGCTTTCGATTGGTGTTCATTTATTAAATCTATTGCCAATTCCAGCGATCGCACTGA
>CAYFLE010000059.1:8176-8699 GCA_964343645.1 uncultured Chitinophaga sp.
GTTTGTTGTATTTCTTCTTTTACTCGTATTACCATTTATTATTGTTCCGGGGGATGGCATTAAGTTTCTCCCGCTACTATTAGTCCTAGCCATTGCGATTGGGGCCGGATATTTATTAAAGCCCTCCTCTCTACGTATTTTAAAATTGTCCCTTTGGTGTTACACCTTCATGTTGCTAGGATATTTTTTGTATTTCACCGCCTTGATTCGCTCTTCAGCAAATCCAGGTATTGATATGAACAATGTAGATAATCCAATAAACTTGGTTTACTACTTGAGTCGTGAGCAATATGGAAGCGCCCCTATTGTGTATGGACCTCACTTTGCTGCAGACCCCTCTAAAGATCTGGTACAAGACGAGCCGTTTGTAGAAAGCGAAATGAAATATATTAAGGGTAAAGACAGTTATATACCTATTGGTCGTACAAAAGATTATAATTACACCAGCGAGGTTAAACAAATATTTCCGCGTGTGTGGGACTCCAGCGACGATCAATATCATGCGCAATTTTATGCTGAGTGG
>CAYFLE010000060.1:0-2125 GCA_964343645.1 uncultured Chitinophaga sp.
AGCTAATAGGATGTGCAGATGCTTAGAGGTAGGTAAGTAGTTTAAGAAACCATAGATGCCAAGTATGTGCATCCACCAAGCACTTCGTTCAATTGAGATGAGTGTATTTGTTTGGAAGTTTTCGAATAAGGGATGTAATAATGACGAAATGAGAAAGGCTCCGGTTGGATGATTAGAATAGGGGGCTATTAATCTAGATTGTAATAGTGTATCGGTGGCATTCATCAGTAAAAAAAGTGACATCAAAACAATTTCAGTTACTAGAATGAATAAGGCATCGTTTTGCGGCCAACCTTTTAATTCTGGACTTTGGAGTCTTTTAACAGGGGTAATTGTTCTGCGCACTAAAAAAAATACACACGCAATCAACACTAATGCCGCTAGGATTTCAAAAGAGTTGATCAAAAATGGATAGACAGATCCTAGAAAGGGAGCAAATAGCCGGTGATGACCGGTGAGTCCATCTAGAATGATCTCAATAATTTCAATATTGATGATGACAAAGCCAACATAAACGAATAAATGCAAAATGGCAACACCAGGCTTTCGAAACATTTTTTGTTGCCCAAAAGCAAGTAGGAATACATTTTTCCATCGTTGTAGTGCGTCTCCTTTTATTGGCAACTCCTTCCCCAATTTTATATTTCGAATTATTTTATGCGCACTACGTGATGCTAGATAAATAGCGATAAATGTAGTGATCCCAAAAAGTAGGGGCTCTATAAAATGCATCCTGATAGTTGTTTAGCAAAAATATTCAAAAGGAATTAGAAATAAAGGGGGTGAAATTTGAATTTGCCCTTTGAGTATTCAAACGTGGGTGCGGGCATTTTAAATGCATTCAACACGGTAAAAAGTAGTCGTACCCCTTTTTTATTCGTTTTAATCTTTTCCCAATTAATGTCAGGCGCAATATACCATTGCCGGTAACGAGGAAAATCCCTTCGGTCAAATTGAATGATACCAGTTGGGTCTGTCGCTATATTTTCAAAACCACCCATTAGTCCTGATGCCCCATATCCAATCCCTATGTTTAGCCAATGGGGCCAAGTAGAATTTTTTAAAAAGGGGGCCAGTGCAATACTAGCCCAATAAGTTTGGCCATTGTAATCTTTTAGAAAACGACTGCTAGTATGATGACCAAATAATTGAGTAGATCGATTAGCCAGCTGTGGGTCATTGTAGTAACTATTGTGGTAAGATAGTTTTAATGAAATGCGTTGTTCATTCCATCCCAATTCCTGTGCTATTAATAAGCCACTACCTGCAACATTGGCTGCAAAATCACCCCAGCTCCATCCCCATTGTTTGCTAAAGCCATCTAAAGTTTCTATCACGGTTTGATAAGCAGCTCCACTTAATCCTCCAATCCAAACTCTTTTTCTTTTTTCTAATCCAGCCCATTTCCAAAGCTCCATACTTCCTCTGCCCTCTATATAGGCACTATAGAGGTGTCCTACTTTGTCCATTTGTTTCCATTCACCCCAGTCATTGAATGTGTGAAAGGTAGATTGGGGATATTGCTTATACCAGGCATTATATAACCCTGTCATTGCTGCCCCGTACCCAACAATATTGGCGGCTGTCATCCAGTTAATTCGCTTTTGTAGTTCTTTATTTCTTGCTTCCACTTTATGATAAGTGGAATCTTGGATCCGTAACTGCGCGAGGATTGTGTGATTGATCACGGAAATGCTGAGGAGTACTAAACATAGAATTATGCGCATAGGAAGAGCCAAATTTCGGTAACTTTCGGCTTCGAAAAATCAATCAAGATGGATCCTATCGCTAAAAGAAATTTGGATAAATGGTTGTCCGGAAATTATGATGAAAAAACAAAAAATGAGATTTCCCTTTTGTTGACTCAAAACCCAACGGAAGTAGAGGATTCCTTTTATCGCAATTTAGAATTCGGCACTGGTGGTTTAAGAGGGTTGATGGGAGTAGGCACCAATCGCATGAATAAATACACTGTGGGGATGGCTACGCAGGGGTTTGCGAATTATTTAAAAAAAGTTTTTCAAGGTGAAATCAGCGTGGCCATCGCACATGATAGTAGAAATAACAGCCGATTTTTTGCTGAAACAACCGCAAACGTATTTGCAGCAAATGGGATAAAAGTTTT
>CAYFLE010000060.1:2135-8695 GCA_964343645.1 uncultured Chitinophaga sp.
TATTTGAAGATTTGCGTCCCACCCCTGAGTTATCATTTACTATTCGCGAAGTGGGTTGTCAAGCAGGCGTGGTTTGCACGGCTTCACATAATCCCAAAGAGTATAATGGTTATAAAGCCTATTGGGACGACGGATCTCAATTAGTGCCCCCGCATGATAAGAACGTGATCCAAGAGGTGGAGAAAATTAATGGTGTAGAGGATGTAAAGTGGAGTGGTGGTGAACAGTTGATTTATTCTTTAGGAGAGGATATGGATCAACGATACATTGAAATGGTCAAGGGATTGAGCATTTACCCTGCTGTGATCAACAAGCAGTCCGATTTAAAGATTGTTTATACTCCTATTCATGGATCTGGAATTAAGTTAGTGCCTCCTGTACTTCAAAAATTTGGTTTCAAAAACATTCATGTAGTGCAAGAACAGGCTGTTCCTGACGGTAATTTTCCCACGGTAAAATATCCAAATCCTGAAGAGTCCGAAGCCATGCGATTGGGTTTGGAGTTAGCCGAAAAATTGGATGCTGACATATTATGCGGTACCGATCCTGATGCAGATCGTTTGGCAATAGGAGTAAAGAATACCCAAGGAAAGTGGATGTTGTTAAATGGTAATCAAACAGCAGTATTGGCGTTTAACTACCTATTGGAAGCCCGAAAAGAAAAAGGGTTGGCGCAGAAAAATGATATGGTGATTACCACCATCGTTACCACTCCCATGATCGATCTAGTTGCCAAGGCTAGTCAAGTGAGTTGCTATAGAGTATTAACGGGTTTCAAATGGATTGCCGATTTGATCCGCGAAAAGGAAAAAGAAGAGAACTACATCATAGGTGGCGAAGAAAGTTTTGGGTTGATGATTGGTGATAAAATTCGAGATAAGGATGGTGTAAGTGCAGTGGCCCTTTTATGTGAGATGGCAGCGTATGAAAAAGAAAAAGGGCGGAGTCTGTATGATAAGTTGATTGACTTGTGTGTGCAACATGGCTATTATTTAGAAGAATTGATTTCTATCACGCGGAAAGGCAGAAAAGGCCAGGAAGAAATCGCAGCAATGATGGAAGGTTTTAGAAAGCAGCCGCCTAGCCAGTTAGGGGGATCTCCTGTTGTCAAATTGTTAGATTATGAAAAGAGTACAGGAAAAAATATTCAAACGGGTGAGTCTTGGACATTGACATTGCCGAAGTCAAATGTGATACAATTTGAATTACAAAATGGAAGCATCATTTCGGCTCGACCCAGCGGCACTGAACCAAAAATCAAGTTTTATTTTAGTGTAAATGAGCCACTTTCCAAGGCTGCCGAATTTGAGTCAGTGGGGGATCAATTAAAAAACAGAATTCAGTCGATTATTAGTGATTTGAATGTATGAGACCAATAGAGGACAAGCACCGCCATCAGGGACTTCGGCATAAATTGGTAGAGCAATTGCGAAAGAATGGGATTAGTGATGAGGCTGTTTTGCAAGCCATTGCGCAAGTGCCTCGACATTTTTTTCTTGACTCTGCTTTTGCGGATATTGCTTATGAAAATCGATCCTTTCCTATTGGTGAAGGGCAAACTATTTCACACCCCTATACAGTTGCTTATCAGACACAGTTACTGCAAATTCAAAAATATGACCGAGTGCTGGAAGTAGGCACTGGCAGTGCATACCAGGCAGTTGTTTTAGCCACTTTGGGTGCGCAAGTTTATACGATTGAACGGCAACGAAAATTATTCGATTCAAACAAAGAGTTTAGTTGGCTACAGAAACAACCTAGTATAAAGTTTTTTTATGGAGACGGCTACCAAGGCTTGCCTACTTATGGACCCTTTGACAAGATTTTAATCACTGCCGCCGCTCCCTATGTTCCTACTGCACTATTGGAGCAATTAAAAGTTGGTGGTTGGATGGTTGTGCCAGTGGGTGAAGGAAATGTGCAACAAATGCGAAAAATCACAAAAAGGCAGGATGGGTCAATGTTAGAAGAATATTTTGATGAATTCTCCTTTGTGCCGATGCTAAGTGGAAAGGAAAGCTGAATCTTTCTTCTTACCTTTCCTCAACAATATCCTGTTATGCGTATCGCTCCTTTTTTAGCAAGTGCAGCTGCCACTATTGCATTGGTTATCGTACTCGATCGGCCAATAGGTAAAATTCCTCCACTTGGAAAATTCTTAAGTCCTCAATATGGGTTTTGGCAAAATGCTGAGCCGCTTAATATGGACTATGGGGGCTCTATTAAACTAACAGGATTAAAAGGGGAGGCAACCGTCTACTTTGATGATCGCTTAGTACCACATGTTTTTGCTGAAAATGAAGAAGACCTCTACTTCATCCAAGGATATTTACATGCACGTTTTAGATTATTTCAAATTGATCTTCAAACGAGGGCAGCTGCTGGCAGAGCGAGTGAATTAGCGGGCTCAAAAGCAATCAATTTTGATCGTGAACAGCGTAGGCTCGGGATGGTATTTGCTGCTGAAAATGCATTGCAAGAAATGGAAAAGGATCCGTTGTCAAAATCTGTATTTGATGCGTATACAGCTGGGGTCAACTCTTATATCGATCAATTAACGGAGGCAGCACTTCCGATCGAATATAAATTGATGAATGTAGCGCCAGAACGCTGGACAAATTTGAAATCTGCATTGTTATTGAAGATGATGGCCAAGATGTTATCGGCGGGTACAGAAAATGATTTAGCTAATACAAATGCTAAATCCATTTTCATGCCAGAAGAGTTATCGCGCATCTATCCGCAGGTTCCAGATTCGTTAATGCCCATAATACCCAAAGGCACCCTTTATCCCAAACCTGGTATTATTCCCGTAAAACCCATTCAAGCTGATTCATTGTATTTGAATAACAAGCAAACGGTTACTGCTGCGGTCATTGATAAACCCGATCCAGGTAATGGAAGTAACAACTGGGTGGTTGCTGGATCAAAAACAAAGAGTGGGGCACCCATTTTGGCCAATGATCCTCATTTGGAACTTTCTTTACCCTCCATTTGGTTCGAAATTCAATTGAAAACCCCAAGCTCTAATGTATATGGAGTTTCATTACCTGGGTGTCCATTTGTAGTAATTGGCTTCAATGACAGTATTGCCTGGGGCGTGACTAATTCTCAAAGAGACGTAAAGGATTATTACGAAATAAAATTTAAAGACGAAAGCAGAAAGGAATATTGGTTTGCGGGTAATTGGACTCCTGCCAAATTACGTGTGGAGGAAATAAAGATCAAGGATAGCTTGTCGGTGTTTGATACTGTTGCGTACACGGTTTTTGGTCCTGTACAATTTGACCATCATTTTTCTACTCCTTCATCAGCTAATCGAAATTTAGCGGTACGTTGGGCTGCACATGACCCTAGCAATGAGGGGATGACCTTTTATAAGTTAAATCGGGCACATAATTACGCCGAGTATGAAGAAGCAATTCGAACTTTTACTTGCCCTGGACAGAATTTTATTTTTGCATCCAAAACGGGTGATATTGCTATTTGGCAACAAGGTAAATTCCCCGCACGATGGAATCAGCAAGGTTTGTATGTAATGCCTGGGGAGGATAGTACGTTCATGTGGCAAGGATATATTCCGCAAAACGAAAATCCACATAGTTTAAATCCTGAACGCGGTTTTTTAGAAAGTGCCAACCAGCGTGCAGCTGATTCAACCTATCCTTATTTCATTCCTGGTAGTTATATCTCCGCCAGAGGAATACGAATTGATAAAAAATTAGCGACCATGTCAGGTATTACTACTGCTGATATGATGTCCTTGCATTATGATTATTTCAATACTTCCGCCGAAGATTTACGACCTGTTTTATTGGCTAATATTCAGGAAAACCAATTGAGTGGAAAAGAATTGTCCTACCTCAAACAGTTTAAGGATTGGGATCTATACGCAACTCCTAACTCGATTGGGCAAACGATCTTTCAGTGTTTTTGGGATAGTGTACAATCCTACATTTGGAAAGATGAAATTAATCGAACCAATCCCATGGCTACTTGGCCTATAGAGCAAACCACCCTCGAGTTATTATTAAAGGATTCTGCATTGATTTATGCCGACAACATTACTACGCCGCAACGAGAAACAGTGGCTGACGTGGTCACACAAGCTTTCAAAAGCGCAACTCAGTTTTTAGCCACAAAAGAGAAAGAGGGTAAATTGGAGTGGAGTCAGTTTATGAATCCAAGTATTTATCATTTACTTAAAGATGCATTACCTGCTTTTGCAAGAAAAGGATTACACGTGGGAGGATATGGGAATATAGTGAATGCGGTAAAACATAGTCACGGACCTAGTTGGCGGATGATTGTTCATCTAGTAGATGGTGTCGAAGCATATGGAGTTTTTCCAGGAGGACAAAGCGGTAATCCTGGAAGTCGGTTTTATGATAACAACGTAGCTGTTTGGGAAAAGGGACAATATAATCGTTGCTGGTTAATGAGAGAAAATGACCTACATGATCAACGCATAAAGTGGACATTACAATTTAAAAAATCTTAATTCGTACCTATGAAGTTTTTCCTTTCAACTCTTTTAACTGGGCTAGCTGGAATTGGAATTTCACTGGTAGCAGGCATACCTTGGTGGGGCTTGGTGGTCACCTCCTTTTTAATCGCTACTATTATACCACAACTTCCAACTAAGGCTTTTGGATCAGGTTTTTTAGGCATGTTGCTAGCGTGGGGCATATTGGCTTGGTGGATTGATTTTCAAAATGCAAGTTTATTAGCAAAACAAGTGGCTTCGATATTTCCTTTACAAGGTTCAGCAGCAGCACTTTTAATGATTACAGCTGTACTAGGTGGATTATTGGGAGGATTGGCTGGACTGGCGGGCAGTTATATTCGTTTGAGTAAAAATAAAAATTGAGTGGGTGCGAGGTTTTTGCATGGTATCTTTTTTTTTCTAAGCATTTGTTGGGGATGTCACGATTGCAAGGCAACTTTCATTCGAGGAAAAGTGAGTGACAAGGAGGGGAAATCGCTTCCCTTTGCCACCATATTGGTAAATGGTAAAAGTGGTGGAGTAACTGCAAATGGGGAGGGTAATTACGAGTTGGAATTATCACCCGGATATTATCGCTTGACTTGTCAGTATGTTGGGTATGCTGCGCAAGAAAAAAAAATTCAAGTAGAAGGCAGTTTCGTTACCCTGAATTTTATGTTAGAAAAGCAGGAATTGATTTTACCCACAGTTACCGTTAGTAACAAGGAGAATCCCGCTAATCGTTTAATTCGTGAAATGATTCGTAGGCAATCCGAGAATCAAAAAAATAGCGAATTGTTTTCATGTTTGGTTTATTCCAAGGGGCAACTTCGGTTAAGAGATTTTCCTGTTCGTTTTTTGTCTCAAAAGGTAGATTTTGAGGATGGCGACTCTAGTAAGAAAAAAATAATCTATCTCTCTGAAACTGTTTCAAATTTTTCTCAAAAAAATCGAAAGGAGAAAAAAGTCGATGTCATTTCTTCTAGAGTGAGTGGAAATAGTGACGGATTTGGACTGGCTGTTCCCGACCAATATTCATTATATGAAAATTTAGTGTTGACAGGCACTCGTTTAAACCCTAGGGGATTTGTTTCACCCCTTTCGCCCCAAACTTTCAATTTTTATCAATTTAAATTGCTAGGAACATTTACAGAGCGTGAAAAATTGATTAGTCGCATCAAAGTAACACCCAAAAGAAAAGGGGAGCCATTATTTGAGGGAGTGATTTCGATTGTTCAAGAAGATTGGCAATTGCATTCCGTAGAATTACTACTGACTAAGGCGCAGCAGTTGGAGTTAGTAGATACGCTTCGATTCGTGCAACTTTATCAAGAAGTAGAACCTGCTCGTTGGCAATTAGCCAGTCAAATTTTATATCCCGCTGCAAAAAAATTCGGATTTGATGCCTATGGCAGTTTTGTGAATGTCTATTCGAACTATCAATTAAGTCCCAACTGGAAAAGTCGTTTTTTTGATCGCTTTTTATTGAGCTATGGGGACAGTGCTAATAAAAGATCGCTTACTTATTGGAATACTATTCGGCCCATACCGTTGACTCCAGAAGAACAGGAAGATTATTTGAAAAAAGACAGTTTGGAGAAAAGAAGAATGGATCCCCATTATTTAGATTCGCTCAATAAAATCCGAAATAAATTCACTTTCCCAAAATTTTTTCTGACTGGACAAACTATTTGGGCTAAGGGGAATCGTTTTTCCATGAGTGTAAATCCAGTTCTTGAGCAATTAGTGTTTAGTCCGGCAGAGGGGATGGTGTTGTTTCCCATTTTTCGTTTTCAAACTAAATTAGATAGCAGTAACACTCGTCGATCTATTTCTGGTGCTTTTTCTATTCGTGCAGGCTTGTTAAATAAGCATATCAATCCTTATTTGTCCATTAACTATACACCCGCCACACTGTTGAGAAGCAGTTTTAGTTTTGGGGTGGGTCGCCAAGTTTTACAATTCAATTCCTCTAGCCCTATAACCGATCGTGGAAATACGTTGTCTTGTTTATTATTGGAGCACAATCTAATCAAGTCATATGAAGCATTCGTAGCACGAGTAGGTTATAATT
>CAYFLE010000061.1:0-8655 GCA_964343645.1 uncultured Chitinophaga sp.
CCCAATCAACTAGTAGAAATTCGGAATTTGATCAAAGCACAGGGAAAAACAAAAACGGTTTTATTCTCTACCCATATTTTACAAGAAGTGGAAGCCATTTGTGATCGCGTGATTATTATTAACAAAGGAAATATTGTAGCAGATAGTCCTCTGTCAAAACTCGCCAACACAGTATCTTTGCCGCGCGCCGGCATGAGTTTGGAAGACATTTTCCGTCATTTAACCGGCCAACCTGAACCCTTTTAATTTTTATACACATGAGTTACATCGCAGAAATTTTTGCTAGACAAATTTTGGATTCACGGGGAAATCCCACCATGGAAGTAGACGTGATTACAGAAAATGGCGCATTAGGTCGTGCCGCCGTGCCGAGCGGGGCTAGCACCGGTATCCATGAAGCCGTAGAATTACGCGATGGAGACAAGAAAAAATATTTAGGCAAGGGAACCCTCAAAGCCGCAGAGAACGTCAATAAAAAAATTGCCCCATTATTACTAGGCTATGATGTGGCGGATCAAACAGGCATTGATGAAATGATGATCCAATTAGATGGCACGCCGAATAAAAGTAAACTGGGTGCCAATGCGCTACTTGCCGTAAGTATGGCTGTTGCCAAAGCAGCTGCGGAAGAAGCCGGTCTCCCTTTATTCCGTTACGTAGGAGGTACTAATGCAAAAGTGTTGCCCATCCCTATGATGAATATCTTGAATGGGGGTGCACACGCTGATAATAAAATCGACTTTCAGGAATTTATGGTGATGCCAGTAGGTGCTCCTTCCTTTAGCGAAGGACTACGCTGGGGGGTTGAAATTTTTCATGCGCTAAAAACAGTGTTGAAGAAAAAAGGATATAGTACCAATGTAGGAGACGAAGGTGGTTTTGCGCCAAACATTCAAAGCAACGAAGAGGCCATCGAAACGGTGCTAGTGGCGATTGATGCAGCAGGATATAAAGCAGGTTCGCAAATAAAAATTGCGATGGATGCGGCGAACAGTGAACTGTGGGATAGCAAAAAGAAAAAATATGTATTCCACAAAAGCAGTGGAAAGGAAATGAGCAGTGAGCAGCTTGCTAAATATTGGGAAGGATGGGTAAAAAAATACCCAATCTGTAGTATTGAAGACGGTATGGCCGAAGACGATTGGGCCGGTTGGAAAATGTTGACACAGGCGGTAGGCACTAAATGTCAATTAGTAGGTGATGATTTATTTGTAACCAATGTAGATCGTTTGCAACAAGGAATCGATAAAGGAATTGGGAATGGTCTCCTGGTGAAAGTAAACCAGATTGGTACCATCACCGAAACCATCAATGCAGTATCGTTGGCGCAGCAAAATGGCTATAACACCATCATGAGTCATCGCAGTGGTGAAACCGAAGACACTACGATTGCGGATTTAGCGGTTGCACTCAACTGCGGTCAAATTAAAACAGGTAGTGCTTCGCGTACCGACCGGATGGCAAAATACAATCAGTTACTTCGTATTGAGGAGTTGCTGGGTAGTTCAGCCTTTTATCCAAAAGGAAAAATCAAGTTTGGAAAATAAATTAAAGAGGGGCGAATGCAGCCCCTCTTTATCTTTGAAGTGCCCATGAATCAATTTCTTTCTACCATCCCACCTTGGATTCGCAATAAGTATTTTATTGCGACGGCCGTGTTTTTGATCATTGTGCTTTTCTTAGATAAGAATGATTTTTTCACTCAACTCGACCGAAAAAAAGAGCTCCGGAAGCTGGAAAAAACCAAGGAACATTATACCCAACAAATCGAACTGGAGCGCAAGGAATTAGAGTCTTTAAAAAATAATCCCGCCACCATTGAAAAGTATGCGCGGGAAAAATACTTAATGAAAAAGGACAACGAGGACCTATTCCTGATCACGGAAAAGCCCGCAACCGATAAAAAATAGTCGGTTTCCACAATATTCCCCTTCTCCCCCCGTTTTTACTGTGTTCGATTGATTAAAATCAACGATTTTTCATGAACACTTACACCCCAGAAGACCTCATTCGATACCTCTACCACGAAATGGACGCGTCCACCCGCCAACAGCTGGAGGCCGTGCTCGAGGAGGACTGGACCCTGCGGGAAAAACTGGGTGTTTTAAAAACCTCCATGCAACGATTAGACCGCATAGTGGAGTCGCCCCGAACAGAAGTAATTCTCAACATTTTACGCCACGCGGCCACCCACCAAACGCAGACCGTTCGTTGATGCGTAACTTGCGGCCATGACCCGCAAACAGAAATACCAATTTGTTACGGATTATTTTTTATCGCATGCTCCTGATGCTGAAACCGAATTGTTTTACGACAATCCTTATCAATTATTAGTAGCCGTTATTTTATCTGCCCAGTGTACGGACAAGCGGGTCAATCAAACCACTCCGGCCATTTTTAAACATTTCCCTACCCCTGAAAAATTAGCCAAAGCCAATTTTGAAGAGGTGTTCCCCCTGATTCAAAGCATCTCCTACCCCAATAATAAAACCAAACATTTAATTGGGATGGCCCAAAAACTGATCCGAGATTTTAAGGGACAAGTGCCCATGACAGTAGACGAGTTGGTCTTGCTCCCAGGTGTGGGTCGAAAAACTGCGAATGTGATTACCTCCGTGATCGACAATCAACCCAACATGGCGGTGGACACACATGTATTCAGAGTTAGTAAACGAATTGGATTAGTACCTTCTACTGCAAGCACGCCATTAGCGGTAGAAAAAGTGTTGATCAAAAATTTTCCAGCACAACTTATTCATAAAGCACACCACTGGTTAATCCTGCATGGTCGCTATACTTGTTTGGCTAGAAATCCAAAATGTGCAAGCTGTGGTTTACAAAACGCTTGTAGTGCTTTTTCAAAAATGAAGAAGAATTAATTCTTTCTTCCCAACATTTCTTCCAAGCAAAGTACCAATTCCGTTTTTGTAATAGGCACACCCATGATCTTATTGTACCCCTTTGCATCCACTAAATACGTATCGCGGATAATTTTGATTAATTGCCCGTTATTGATCTCCGGAATCAATACTTGATCAAAATTTTTAATCAACTGGCCCAGGTTGCGCGGGAATGGACGAACATAACGTAGATGTGCATGACTGACTGCATGACCCTGTGCTTGTAATTCTGCCACAGCTGATTTGATGGCACCATAGGTAGAACCCCAGCCGAGTACCAATATCTTTCCTTTTTCAGGACCACTATCTAATTTTTGTTCAGGAATATATTCAGCGATCTTGTCTACTTTTTCCTGACGAATCTTTACCATCAACTGGTGATTCTCGGGTTCATAGTTCACATTACCCGTGATATTTTGTTTTTCGATACCGCCAATGCGATGTTCGAGTCCCGGTGTACCAGGCACCGCCCAAGGTCTGGCCAATTTTTCATCGCGCGCATATGGCTTGTATTTTTCTTCGCCCTCGGCCAATGTCTTTTTAAAGGTCACTGGAATTTCAGCAAGATCTTTTGTTTGCGGATAGCGCCAAGGCTCTGCTCCATTCGCAATATAGCCGTCACTCAAAAACATCACCGGTGTCATATGCTGAATTGAAATTCGAACCGCTTCAAACACCGCATCAAAACAATCTGCAGGTGTAGAGGCAGATACAATTGGCATGGGACACTCTCCGTTTCTTCCGTAATAGGCTTGCATCAAATCACTCTGTTCGGTTTTTGTGGGAAGACCAGTAGACGGACCGCCGCGTTGAATATTGATGATCAATAATGGAATTTCGAGCATCACCGCTAGTCCCATTGCCTCACCTTTGAGTGCAATACCAGGACCACTGGAAGTAGTAATCCCTAATGAACCACCATATGCAGCACCAATGGCAGAGGAGATGGCCGCAATTTCATCTTCGGCCTGGAAAGTACGGACACCAAAATTTTTATACTTAGACAAATCGTGCAAAATATCAGAAGCCGGTGTAATGGGGTAAGAACCGAGGAACAAGGGCAATCCACTTTTTTGAGAAGCGGCAATCAATCCTAATGCAAGCGCCTGGTTTCCCATAATGGAGCGATACGAACCCGCTTCCATTTTAGCACGCTCTACCGTATAGGTAGTCGTGAAGGTTTCCGTAGTATCCCCATAGTTATAACCGGCTTGCAACACCGCCACATTACTATTCATAATGTCGGGCTTTTTGGAAAATTTCTCTTTGATAAAGTTGATGGTGTTTCCCATATCACGGCCATACATCCAATATAAAAAGCCGAGCACAAACATGTTTTTAGCGCGGTCTTTTTCTTTCATTCCCAATGTCAAATCCTTGAGCGCTTCGCGCGTCATTTTGGTGACATCCATCTTGAACACTTCGTAGTTGTTAAGACTTCCGTCTTCCAATGGATTTACACCATCGGGGTAATTAGCGAGTCGTAAATTTTTTGCATCAAAACCATCGGTGTTGGCAATGATTTTTCCTCCCTTCTTGAGCGCTTTGAGATTTACTTTCAATGCAGCTGCATTCATAGCCACTAATACATCACAGGCATCACCCGGCGTGAATACACGATCAGAAGAAAAACGTAATTGATATCCACTCACACCTGGCAAGGTTCCTTGGGGTGCACGGATTTCAGCAGGGAAATCAGGAAAGGTAGCTAGATCAATTCCTAACAATGCGGTGTTATTGGTAAACTGACTTCCGGTCAATTGCATACCATCACCACTGTCTCCTGCAAACTTGATGACTACGTCTTGTAATACTTCCTGTTTTCTGGCCATATTCGTTGATTAAAGTGCGTCCAACGAATGTAATGATTATTGAACCATTTTCCCAGGGTGACCTAACCATACTTTTCTACCCTGTATCCGACGTACTAAAAATAGAATAGCCACGAACAGGAAAAAGAAGGGTCCGACAAATCCAAGCAGCGCGATAAAGCGTGTACCATAGAATTTTTCCATGGGGCGACGCAAACGCTCAGCAATTAGATACATCCCCGGCACCATAATAAGGGTCAAAAAGAACGAGAAGATCAATCCAAAAATGATAGTCCAGCTCAGCGGCCCCCAGAATACCACACTGTCTCCCCCAAAGAAAATATTGGGACGAAGGTGTTGGAAGAGTCCGGCAAAATCAATGTTGAATCCAACCGCCAAGGGTAATAATCCTAATATGGTAGCTACTGCTGTTAACAATACCGGGATGATACGAATTTTACCGGCCTGTATCGCTGCTTCTCGGGTGCGATAGCCACGGGTGCGTAGTTCATCGGTGAATTCAATCAACAAAATTCCGTTCTTGATTACAATGCCCGCTAGTCCAACCACTCCTACGCCCACCATGATGGTAGCAAGGGTGATTCCGCTGATTGCATATCCCAAAAAGACGCCAATAACGGAGAAGAATATTTCGGTAATCACAATGAATGGCTTACTCATACTATTGAACTGTAATACCAGAATCAAAAAGATGATCCCAATTGCCATAAGTAAGGCAGTACCCAAAAAGGCTTGTGTCTCTTTTTCTTGTTCACTTTGTCCTTGCTGACGAATCACTACATCCGAAGGAATACTAGTAATCGCTCTAAAGTCTTCGATTTTTTCTTTAAGGGCCGCATTGATACCCGTTACTAGGGTTGGATCCGCTACACTGCTTTGTAATTGAATAGTCCGTTTTACATTCTTACGCTTGATACCTCCTGCTGTATTTGTGTAATCCACCGAAGCCACTGCACCGAGAGGAATCGACTTTACTTGCATGGTATTCATATCCATGAAAACAATGCGCGTATTTAATAAATCATCAATGTTATCGCGACGATCGCTGGCATAACGCAATTGGATTTTATACTCGTCTTCGCCGTCTTTAATCTTGCTCACTTCTTTACCAAATTGTGCGGTACGGATGGCCATTCCAATTTGCGCGGTAGTCACTCCTTCCATCATGGCTTTACTCCGATCTACATTGATGGTGATTTCAGGATTATTGAGATCCACATCAGCCTTCAAACTTTGAATCCCTTCTACGCGATTGGTATCGAGATATTGTAATAGTTGCGTGGCCACTTTGGCGAGTTCATCAAAATCGTCTCCGGCAATTTCAATATTTACGGGAGGATCGGTAGGTGGACCTGCAGATTCCTTGTCTACTTCCACATCTAATCCGGGAATTCCTTTCACCGCATCACGAATAGCAGTCAAATAAGGTGCCGTGGATTTGCCATGTCTTTTTTCAAATTCAACAAAGGAAACTTGAATACGTCCCAAATGCGGCTGCACACTGCGGTTATTATCACGAGGATTGTTGGCACTCACGGCCACATTACTAATCACACTTTCTACAATAGCGCCTTCTTTACCCGGCAATTCATTTTTCAATACGTTCAACACGCGTGTTTCTAATACTCGGGTAATACTATCAGTATATTTTACATCTGTACCTACGGGAAGTTTTGCATAGACATACACAAAATTGGGATCGCCAGACGGGAAGAAGGTCATTTTGTTACTGCGAACCATTAACGCAATCAATGAAATCGCAAATAGTCCAAATAGTGAGGCAAATGTTTTAGCAGGACGCTTGCCTACTAAAATCCAACGCAATAATTTTTCATAGCGATTCATCAAGCGTGGCAACGTGGTATGCTGGAAATTCCAAATAATCTCTTCTAAGAAATAGCGATGTAAAACCATCAAGATGCTGAGCAACCAGAAGAAATTAGCCGTGCCATGAAAACCTGTTCCATGTAAGAGCAAACCCGCGATTGCAAAAACCCAAAACCATTTATTCCGGAAAATAGCCGCTTTATTAGTGGGATCAGCTTTTACTTCTGGTTTCATAAAGCTAACAGCAAAAACGGGGTTGAAAATAAATGCTACCACCAAAGAAGCAGCCAACGTAAGAATCAACATGGTTGGTAAGTAAATCATGAACTTACCAATGATACCCTTCCAAAATAATAAAGGGAAGAAGGGCGCCAATGTAGTAGCGGTACCCGCTAACACAGGAATAAATACTTCCCCCGCAGCTTCTTTGGCACTTTTAACAATCGGCACTTTGCCATTGGCAAAAATCCGGTGTGTGTTTTCTATCACCACAATCGCGTCGTCCACAATAATTCCTAACCCAAATAGCAAGGCAAATAGCAAAAAAGCTACAAACACACTCAGCGGCACACTCAATGCCACAAAAAACGCATTGGTCACTCCCATGAAAAACATCAGGATGACCAATACCAAAATAAATCCAATGATGATCGTATTGATCAACTCATTAAAAGAGGTTTTAGTTCCCTTACTCTGATCACCTGTGAAATCTACTTGTAGATCCTGTGGCAACTCTTGATTCTCTTTCATCTCAGCTAAAATGGTCTTTACTCCATCAGCCGTAGTAATCAAATTTTCTCCGGCACGCTTAACGATGTTGAGCGTCACCACATTTTTTCCATTGAGACGCGCAAAGCTCTCATATTGTTTGACAGTATCCCGGATATCTGCTACGTCACGTAAATACACAGACGCACCACGCGCAGAGCTGCGCACCACCACATTAGACATGTCAGCAGCTTGTTTGAATTGACCTTTCACCCGAAGTGTTCGTTTCATATTTCCCACCTCAACCTGTCCACCCGTGATATCCATGTTTTCACGAACAATCGCATTTTCAATATCCATGAAGCTGACTTTAGCAGCTGTCATTCGATAGGGATCGACATTAAGTTGTATTTCACGTTCAGGCGCTCCCACAATTTCAGCGCGGGTAATAGAAGGCAACTCCTCTACTTTATCCTGAATTTTATCCGCATACTCTTTCAATTTAACCGGATCAAAGTCCCCACTGATATTCACAAACAAGATGGGAATTTCACTGAGTGAAAATTCCTGTACATCTGGTTGACTGGTTAAATCCGTAGGTAAATCCTTGGTTGATTTATCCACCGCATCTTTCACTTTGCGCTTAGCCACCTCACTTTTTACATCGGTGTCAAACTCCACCACAATGAGTGAGTAGTCGGTTTGAGAAGTACTCGTAATCTTATTGACCTTAGCTCCACTGATTCCTTTGAGTTGCTTTTCAATTGGACGTGTCACCAAGTTTTCAATATCCTTTGGCGAGTTCCCTACATACACGGTAGTAATAGAGATGGTAGGCACCACTACATCGGGGAATTGCTCCTTTGGTAGCGTAGTAAATCGAATGTATCCGAACAAAGAAATCAAAATCGCAATAATATATATCGCTGTACGGTTATCGATAGACCAACTAGTTGGGCCAAACTCTTTTATCTTTTTGACAATCTTATCCTGAAAACTTGACATACCTTAAATTTTAATTCGTGTGAATTATTGCACCGCTTTTACAATCTGTCCGTCATATACATTTTGAAATCCACGGCTGATCAATAATTGCCCATTGCTCAATCCGGATTTAATTTCAATACGCCCGCCGTAAGCTTCTCCCGTAACCACTGTCATTTTACGAGCAACTAGTTGATTTCCTTTTTGCTCCACTACAAATACATAACGGCCTTTTTCATCACGCTGTACAGTGTTGAGTGGAACCGTCACTGTGCTATCAGCTTTGTAGTCAAGAATGCGAACATTCGCCGTTTGATTAGGCTTATAAGAAGCGTTAGCAGGGACAACCGCTTCTGCATTAAAAGAACGTGTTATCGCATTGATAGATTCGCCTACTACAGATA
>CAYFLE010000062.1:0-2679 GCA_964343645.1 uncultured Chitinophaga sp.
CCATACAAGTGGATGAGGGATATTGCTGTTGGATGGACTGATAGTGCAATTGACGTTGACCATATAGATTTATAATCGCAACATCTTCCAAGGTGAGTTTACACGCTTGTAAAATTTTAGTGAGGTAGGCTAATTGCTCATCTTTTAAATAAACCGCATGGGGTTCAATCACCACGATGCATATTTTCTTTTTATGTCCTCCCAGCGCTTTCCATTTTTCAAGTGTTTCCACTTTTGTTTTCATCTCGGAACTCCCTTGAGTGGAGGGGGTCTCAACTAGAACTGATTGATAGAGTTGAGTTAGTAAAGCAGTATCCAGTTTGACTTGATTCAGTGACATAAATGTGCTAAAATATACGAATGAGTGTTAGTTTTTTTTACTTTCTTTGCCCCCGTAAATTTATGTGAATTATGACTGCAGCGATCGATATTCCAATTGAGCCTATTTCTGCGAGTAAATTGAAAGGCATGAACCTGGAAAATCTACCTTTTGGTAAGCATTTTTCGGACCACATGCTAGAAGCTGATTATAGTAATGGGGAATGGACGAATATTTCGATCAAGCCATTTGCGCCTTTATCACTTTCGCCCTCTTTAGCTGCTTTGCATTACGGGCAAGCTATTTTTGAAGGGATAAAAGCATATAAAGACCAATCTAACAAGCCCTATATATTTCGCCCACACGATAATTATTTGCGCTTCAATGCGTCTGCAGAGCGTATGCAAATGCCTGCTGTTCCAGAAGCGTTATTTATGGAAGGAATGAATCAGTTGATTAAACTAGATCAAGATTGGATTCCTTCTTTTCCAGATCACTCACTTTACATTCGACCCTTCATGTTCTCTACCGATGAACTCATTGGGGTTCGTCCTTCTGATACGTATAAGTTTATGATCATTTTGAGTCCAACAGGACCCTATTATAGTGCACCCATGCGAATTTGGGTAGAAGAAAAATATGTAAGAGCTGTATCGGGAGGGGTAGGATATGCAAAAGCTGCAGGAAATTATGGCGGGGCCATGTATGCAACTGCACAAGCAAAATTAAAAGGGTTTGACCAGGTGTTATGGACCGACCCCATTGAGCATAAATATGTGCAGGAGTGCGGAACTATGAATGTCTTTTTCATTATCGGCAATAAAGCTATTACACCTGGGCTAGAAGAGGGCACCATCTTAAGTGGCGTTACTCGGATGAGTGTGATGACCCTTCTTACTGAAATGGGATTAGAAGTGGAAGAACGAAATTTAGGCATGGATGAAGTGATGATTGCTTATAAAAATGGAACGTTGCGGGAAGTTTTTGGAACCGGTACTGCTGCAACTATTTCATTTATTAAAGAATTATGTTACAAAGGCGACTCCCTAATTTTTGATACAGATAGCTGGACCGTGGCCCCTTCATTAAAGGAAAATCTTCTTGCTATTCGGGAAGGAAGAATGCCAGATTCACATGGTTGGATGGTCCCCGTTAGTTAAGTTCGCGATGATTAATTATATTCGGTGTTGATTAACAGACACTGACTGCATGAAGCGTTTATTGCTTTTTTTACTTGCTCTAACTTTTTGTGTTGAGAAGGTTACTGCTCAATTCACTCCCATTACGGTGACAGGATTTTCGCAGGATGTGATTGCTGAGGGTGGTCCTAGTCCTTTAGCCACCACTACGATGGAAATTGATGCACTAACCCCTTCCAATAAAGTAATGTATAGTGCGGCCTTTGCTGCATTTGCATCGATCACGGCAGGTCTTCCTGATAATGGCACTCTAGTAAATGGAGCGGACACGTATCAGCTTGCTTCTTACACGGGGAATAATGCTCTTTTTGTCAAGCGCAATGAAACATTTGAATTAACGGTGGCAACGCCTGCCCCTTATGCAAAAATTAGGTTGTTAGCATTTTCAGCTGAGCAAGCGAGCACCATTAATGTAGGACTTGGTTTTTCCGATGGCTCTTTTTCACCCTATTTGTCAAACTACGTGATTTCGGACTGGTTTAATGGTACTTCAAACATTGTGGCACAGGGTTTTGGTCGAGTGACACGAACAGCTACGGGACCTTATACAGCAGATGGGGTTGCTACAAATAATCCTCGTTTTTATTTTATTGAAATTGTGCTGAGTTGTGCGGATAGAACTAAGTCCTTACAAAAAATTCGAATCAATAATGCTACCGTCAGCGGCAGTGGCGTATTCCCAAATACGGTGGTAATGGGTGCTTCGGGTATTGCATTTGCGCAAACGATTGCTCCCACAATTACGGCTTCCGATTGCAATGGTCCAAATGGAAGCATCGCATTAAATGTTACGGGTTCAACCGGTCCTTACACGTATTTATGGAATACAAGTCCAGCACAAACCACTGCTACAGCCGCTACACTGCCACCTGGCAATTATACTTGTACCATTACAGATGGGGCAGGGTGTAACACTTCTTTCAACGGAACTATTGCCCTCAATAATAATGCAACCATCACGGCTACGGCTACTCCTGCATCTATATGTGCCGGTGGTACCTCTCAACTAGGTATTACAAATGGTATTGGAGCGCTTACTGATTTTACTTGGACTCCGGGTAGTTTGACAGGCAGCACTCAAACTGTTACACCGTCTAGCACCACCACTTATATCGTTACTGCCACCAATGCTTTGGGATGTAGTGCAGCTTCGCAAGTAAC
>CAYFLE010000062.1:2779-8455 GCA_964343645.1 uncultured Chitinophaga sp.
AGTGACACTCGCACGGCTGTTCAATTAAATGTAGACCCTATTCCTCCACCGGCACAAATTTCTAACGCAAGTGTATGTCCAGGTGCAAACATCACGTTGCAGGTACAAAATGTAAACATAGCTACAGTTACTTATCGGTGGTTTCCTACGCAAACGGGTGGAGCACCTGTTGCAACTGGGTACACTTTTACGCTTATTGGTGTTTCTGCTCCCTCTACTTGGTATGTAGAAGGATATAGTACGGCAGGTTGTGTTAGTCCTACTAGAACACCCGTGCAAGTTTCATTGATTCCACGCTTGGCAACGCCCGTAGTAACCGTTACAGCGATCTCTTTTTCATCACTAACATTCTCTTGGTCAGCTATAACAGGTGCAACGGGTTATTTGATCAGTACCAATGGTGGAAGTACTTTTGTTGCCCCGAGTTCGGGTGCTAATGGATTAACTCACACAGTGAGTGGATTGCCTGGCAATACAACTGTTTCTATTTTGGTGAAAGCAACCGGCGCGAGTGCTTGTGAAACTAGTTTGAATGCAGGTCCGGTAAGCGGAACAACCTTGAGTACGCGTGAAATATTTGTTCCCAATGCGTTTACGCCAAACAATGATGGGAAGAATGATGTAGTGAAGGTATTTGGTAATTATATGGCTTCTATCGATTTTAGAATTTTTAATCAGTGGGGGCAATTAATTTTTCAAACCACCGATCCAGCCACAGGTTGGGATGGAAAACATAAAGGAATTTTACAACCGGTAGGAGTCTATGCATATTCGTTGAAAGTAATTAGACAAGATGGAACCGAGGTTGTAAAAAAAGGAGCAATTAATTTGATTCATTAGTGAAAAAACTGTTTTACATATTACTTTTTGTGAATGCCTTTGCGCTTTCCTTGCACGCGCAAAATGACCCGCATTTTTCTCAGTTCTATGCTTATCCATTAGGTATTAATCCAGGATTGACCGGAGTGAATGAAGGCGATTTCAGAGCCAATGCAGTATTTCGTACGCAATGGAATCAAGTGATGACGCCCTATGTAACAAAAGGCATGAGCGCAGATATTGTCACTCCAAAAAATTTAAATTTTGGTATCAATTTGTTAGATCAATCAGCGGGTGACGGCGGGTATCATTATCAACACGGATACTTGACAATCGCATACAGTGGCGTACGATTTGGGGAAGACGAAAATCAGCAAATTACATTTGGAATTCAAGTGGGAGCCTTAGCTCGTAAATTTGATCCTTCTAAATTTCAGTTTGGTGATCAATGGAATGCTATCACTGGGTATGATCCAACTATCTCTAGCGCTGATCAATTAAGACGAACCTCATCCAGTGATTTAGATATGGGTGCAGGTGTTTCTTATGCGGATGCGCGCGAGCAAACACCAGTGAAATTATTTGGAGGGGTAGCGGCCTATCATTTAAATCGACCCCAAGATCCATTTATCACACAATCTATTGCCCAGTCTTTACCAATGCGCTTTGTTTTGCATGGTGGGGTTCAATGGTCGCCCAATGAAAGATTGACCATCACGCCCCAATTTTTACTCATGAAGCAAGGGACTGCCTTTGAACAAATGGCAGGTATTTCAATGCGTACAACCTTTTCCGCTTCTACTGATTTGGTAGCCGGCGTAAACTATCGTATCAATGATGCGATTGCTCCCTATTTGGGATTTGGATTTCAGCAATGGGTAGTGGGCGTTTCTTATGATGTGGCCACTGGGAATTTGGCTAAAGTGGTGCCTGGAACCAGTAGTTTGGAGGTTTCCATTTCATATACCGGTCGAAAAATGGGCCGTCCAATCCGATACCTTTCTTGCCCTCGCTTTTAGCGATTGAAAATCAGCGGTTTGCAATTAAAGCGCGCAACGGGGTCTTGCGCAAAAAACAAACTGTATTATTTGGATTTTCAATGACTTGCCTTTACCTTTGCTCTCCCAAAAATAAGGGTCTAGAATGCCTACTATTCAACAGTTAGTAAGAAAAGGACGAGAAATTATCAAAGCCAAAAGTAAATCAAGGGCTCTTGATCAATGTCCACAACGCCGTGGTGTTTGCACCAGGGTTTACACAACCACACCCAAGAAACCAAACTCTGCACTTCGTAAAGTAGCGAAAGTTCGTTTGACGAATAAGGTAGAGGTTATCGCCTACATTCCCGGAGAAGGACACAACTTACAGGAACACTCAATCGTATTGATTCGTGGTGGTCGTGTGAAAGACCTTCCTGGTGTACGTTATCACATTGTGCGTGGTTCATTAGATACAGCCGGTGTGAAAGACCGTAAGAAAAGCCGTTCTAAATACGGAACAAAGAAAGAAAAAGCTAAAAAGTAATAACAGCTCTCATTAACATTTGATCATCATGCGTAAAGCACAAGCAAAAAAACTTCCCTTAGCACCAGACCCTCGCTTCAATGACAAACTGGTTACTCGATTCGTGAATAACCTCATGTGGCAAGGTAAAAAGAGTGGTGCCTTCACTATTTTCTATGCGGCATTGGAAAAAGTGGCTAAACAAACTAGTGAGGATGGATATGAGGTTTGGAAAAAAGCCTTAGCAAACGTTGCCCCCTCTGTAGAGGTACGTAGCCGCCGTATTGGTGGTGCTACTTTCCAAATTCCTTCTGAGGTTCGCCCCGACCGCAAAATTTCATTAAGTATGAAATGGTTGATTCGTTACAGCCGTGAGCGTAATGGCCGTAGCATGGCTGATAAATTAGCCAATGAAATTGTAGCAGCAAGTAAAGGAGAAGGCGCTGCATTCAAAAAGAAAGAAGATACTCATCGTATGGCAGAAGCGAACAAAGCATTCGCGCACTTCCGTGTGTAATCTGCTAGTGGAATAAATTAGAAAACCCCGCAATTGCGGGGTTTTTTTATACGTCTTTTTCGGAAAAAGAAAGCTGCAAATTTTCCAAAGTGGTATTAACCTTTCGGCAATGTATACCTGCCATTTCTAGCATTTTTCTTGAGGCAACCGCACTGTCTTGCCCATTATATTTATCAGACAAGTATACCACTTCTGTGATGCCAGATTGAATGATAGCTTTGGCGCATTCATTGCAAGGAAATAAGGCGGTATAGATACGGCATCCCTGTAAGGATACACCAATGTTGTTGAGAATGGCATTTAATTCTGCATGGCAGACGTAGGGGTATTTGGTGTCCAGAAATTCTCCCTGCTTATCCCAAGGCAAATGGTCATCATGGCAGCCAATGGGGAATCCGTTATAGCCTGCTCCAACAATTTTGTTTTGCACATTAACAATGCAAGCGCCCACTTGTGTGCCAGGATCTTTGCTGCGTTTAGCTGAGAGTAGGGCTACGCCCATAAAGTATTCATCCCAGCTGATATAGCCTTCTCTTTTTTTAGTTGCCAAGTTTCTGTTGCAAATTTTGATTGATCGCTTCTAAAAACTCCTCTGTATACAAGTAGTGGTCTCCATGCTTCACTTTGTTTCCATGAATACAAACAGCTAAATCCTTGGTCATTTTTCCGCTTTCTACTGTTTCAATACAAACCTGCTCTAATTTTTCACAGAAGTGAATCAATTCAGTATTGTTGTCAAGTTTTCCTCGGAAGGCAAGTCCTCTTGTCCAGGCAAAAATGCTGGCAATGGGGTTGGTGCTTGTCGGTTTACCTGCTTGGTGATCGCGGTAGTGACGTGTCACAGTACCATGTGCGGCTTCTGCTTCCATTGTTTGTCCATCGGGAGTAATTAATACCGATGTCATTAATCCCAACGAACCAAATCCCTGTGCTACGGTGTCACTTTGAACATCTCCATCATAATTTTTACAAGCCCATACAAAGTTACCATTCCATTTCAGGGCACTTGCTACCATGTCATCAATCAATCGATGTTCATAGATAATACCTGCTTGTTCAAAGGCGGTTTTAAATTCTTTTTCATAGACGTCTTGAAAAATATCTTTAAAACGCCCATCATATTTTTTTAAGATGGTATTCTTGGTAGAAAGATAGAGTGGCCATTTTTTACTAAGCGCCATATTGAAACAACTTCTTGCAAATCCAGTGATACTCTCATCGGTGTTGTACATCGTCATCGCTACGCCATCTCCTTTGTAGTTGTATACTTCAAAGGTTTGAGGGGCACCCCCGTCTTCAGGGGTAAAGGTCATAGTTAATTTTCCTTTGCCTTTAATCACGGTATCCGTAGCACGATATTGGTCGCCAAATGCATGTCGGCCTACAATGATGGGTGCAGTCCAGTTTGTTACTAGACGCGGAACATTGCTAATTACAATGGGCTCACGAAAAACAGTACCGTCTAGAATATTACGAATTGTTCCGTTGGGGCTTTTCCACATTTGCTTCAAGGAAAATTCTTTAACACGCGCTTCATCTGGTGTAATCGTAGCGCATTTTATTCCTACGCCGTATTGTTTGATAGCATTTGCTGCATCGATGGTAACCTGGTCGTTTGTTTGGTCTCTGTATTCAACTCCCAAATCATAGTATTTGATGTCGAGCTCCAAATAAGGTAAAATCAGTTTATCCTTGATGAACTTCCAAATAATCCGCGTCATTTCATCGCCATCCAGTTCTACTACTGGGTTCAGCACCTTGATCTTTTTTGCCATGCTATTTTTTTAAAGTAAAAGGAGCACAAATTTACGATTTTAGCCCAATGCTACATCGAGTACCATCATAATCGTAAATCCTCCAATAAAGGCAAGTACGGATCGGTCAGTATAACGATCTCGCTGTGTTTCAGGAATTACTTCTTCAATTACCACAAAAATCATGGCACCCGCTGCAAAAGCTAACGCAAATGGCAATAAGGGCTGCACATAGATAACGGCAAAAGCCCCAATCACTCCCGCAATCGGCTCCACGATGGCCGATAGTTGGCCATACCAAAAACTTTTAAAACGACTGACACCACTTCGGCGAAGGGGCATCGATACAGCAATTCCCTCTGGGAAATTTTGGATACCAATTCCTATGGCTAGCGTAATAGCACCAATGAGAGAAGTATTTTCCATGCCGAGAGAGGCGGCGCCAAACAATACTCCTACAGCAAGTCCCTCTGGTATGTTATGTAAAGTGATTGCAAGAATTAAAAGCGTTGTTCGATGTAGTTTAGTTTGAACACCCTCTGTTTCTTCCACTCCAAAATTGATATGCAAGTGAGGGGTAAACCGGTCCAGTATAAATATAAAAATGGCACCTGCTAAAAATCCAATTGCCGCAGGCATCCACTCCATACCCGGATAAAGGCTTGCTGACATTTCTATGGCTGGATTTAGTAGTGACCAAAAACTTGCCGCTACCATTACGCCACCAGTAAATCCCAACATAGGATCGAGTACGGCACGACTCATGGTTTTGAAAAAGAATACGAGTGATGCCCCCAGCGCTGTGACGAGCCAAGTAAATGTGGTAGCAATGAGCGCAGACCATACCGGTCCAATTGAAGTAAAGAATTCTTGAAGTGACTGCATATAGGGCAATTAGTACAAATTTAATGAAATGCGGTGCTGAACGGACTTTCTACTAGATATCCTAGGAATGCGTTAACTTGAGTCATGCGAATGCAAACAATTTTTGGAGTATTTTTCTTCTTATTGACGCTTAGTGCTTGCGAGGAAAAAAAGAAGATTATTCTCACTGGGAATGAGCCTGTGCCCGCTGCAGATTTT
>CAYFLE010000063.1:0-7318 GCA_964343645.1 uncultured Chitinophaga sp.
TTAAGTTGCACTTCGTTAACTGCGAATACTAATGCAAAATCAATTTTTCTGCTTTTTAATAAAGGAGTCACGTTTTTAGCAAATGAAAGCTTACTAAACTGTTTTTCTATTGAAGAAGGTAAGCCTTGAATGAGAAGATTTTTTTCATCAGCCAGTTGTAACTTTTCAAAGATTGACAGGGACATAGGTAATTCTTTAGAGGGATGTAAAATTACCAAAAATTGAGCGAATTATCCCCTTTGGAGAGTAATTTTGTTACAATGCAATGATTAGCAATTGATTATAATTAGTCGGCCGATTTGCGTCGTTCTTCTCGTTGACGACGTCTGCGGTCTCTTCCTTTTAAAATGGGTGCTTTACTCTCCTCACCTCTTAATAAACGCCCAATATTCTTTTGATGCGTTAACAAGACTATTAATGCAACGGCTATCGCAAATACTCGATAAAGCGGGTTATCGACATTGAAAATGACCAAAATGAAAATCGGGAAAGCAATACTAGCTAGTATGGAACTGAGCGAAACAAACCGCGTGAGATATAGCACAATTAAAAAGACGCCTACACATCCTACCGCTGTAATGGGTGAAATACCCAGCACCATCCCAAAAACCGTAGCTACCCCTTTCCCGCCTCTGAAATCGGCCCAAATTGGAAATATGTGGCCTAGGACTGCTGCCAATCCCAACCCCGTTTGAAGATTTTGAAATTGAATTTCTTGATCTAGATAAGCAGGAAGTAGCCACGCTAATTGCACGGCCGCCATTCCTTTCAGCATATCCATAATCATGACAAAAGTTCCCCATCGAGAGCCTAACACTCTGTAAACGTTAGTGGCCCCCGCATTACCGCTTCCATAATCTCTGATGTCAATGCCAAAAAAACGTTTACTAATCCATACAGATGTAGGGATACTACCAATCAGGTAAGCCAATAATATGACTAACAATTCATTCATGCTTAGCAGGTCCTAACAAAAATATAGTAAAAAAAGTATGAAATCAAGCGATAAACGATGAATGAACCAACTGTAAGAGCATCCACTCACTTTTTTGTTTAACACTTGCAATTTTCAAGTCATTTGTTTGAGCTGCGGTAGTTAAATCTTCAACATCTTCCTCTAAAATTCCACTTACAAGTAATACTCCATTTTCACGAAGCATACGCGAAAAGAGAGGTAGAAATCGGAGAATTACTGATTTATTAATATTGGCCAATATGATATCATACTGATTCTCCGTAGCAGGAACTGTAGATAAATTCAATAATATATCGGGCGTATCATTGAGAATAAAATTCTCTTTCGCATTATCAATACTCCATTGATCATTATCAATGGCTACTACCGCTGCTGCTTTCATTTTTTTTGCAAGAATCGCAAGCACGCCTGTTCCTGTGCCATAATCCAACACTTCTTTGTGATTAAAATCAAGTTCACTCATTTGCTCAATCATCATGTAGGTAGTTGCATGATGACCAGTACCAAAACTCATTTTGGGGTTGATAATAATGTCATGCAAAATAGTTTCAGCTTTGGGGTGAAACGATGCGCGAACGATGGCAAAGCTTCCCACTTCAACAGGCTGAAAGCCACTCTCCCATTGCTGATTCCAATTGGTAGGAGCTACTAGATTCTCCATTTTAGAAAAAGCTTGTGTAGCGAACCATGCTTCGAAAGCAGCCCGATCTAACAAGGAGGCAGGGATATACGCTTTTAACAAATGTGCTTCTTCTAAAAATCCCTCAAAGCCAAACTCAGACAACAGTGCCACCAACACAGCAGACTGCTCTTCGCTGGAAATGGGTATAATTATTTCAATAGTTGATTCCATAAAAAATGACCCGCTTGGGGTCATTTAGATTTATTCTGTAGCGTCATTTGCCTTATCTGGTTTAGGTATTAACGCTTTTCGAGATAATTTAAACTTACCAGATTTAGGATCAGTTCCAATTAATTTAACTTTCATTGCATCTCCTTCTTTCACTAATCCATCTAAGGTTTCAAGTCGCTTCCAACTGACTTCGCTGATATGTACCAACCCTTGTTTTCCAGGAAGGAACTCAACAAAGGCGCCAAAAGGCATAATTGATTTTACAACGGCATCATAGGTGTCTCCAATTTGCGGAACAGCAACAATCCCTTTGATCCAAGCTACTGCTTTGTCTACACTCTCTTTGTTTGTACTGAAAATACTGACTTCACCACGGTTATTTACTTCCTCTAAATTGATGGTAGTGCCAGTTTCACGTTGGATTTCCTGAATCACTTTACCACCGGGCCCAATTACTGCACCAATAAATTCTTTGTCAATGAAAAGCTTGACCATTCTAGGTGCATGCGGCTTAACATCAGAACGAGAGGCAGGAATACAATTGTACATTGCATCCAAAATGTGAAGGCGACCTCTACGAGCTTGGTCTAATGCTTGACGCATAACTTCCATTTTTAAGCCGTCTACTTTAATATCCATCTGTACGCCACAAATACCGTCACGTGTTCCAGTCACTTTGAAATCCATATCACCCAAGTGATCTTCATCACCCAAAATATCGGTAAGGATCGCAAACTTATCTCCTTTAGTAATCAAGCCCATGGCAACACCTGAAACGTGCTTGGGTATTCCAATTCCCGCATCCATTAATGCCAATGAACCGGCACATACTGTTGCCATCGAAGAAGAACCGTTGGATTCTAAGATATCACTCACCACACGAACCGTATATGGGAAATCACCAGTAGGCATCATTTGTTTTAATGAACGTTGTGCCAAATTTCCATGCCCTACTTCGCGTCGGCTTTGTCCGCGCATCATTTTCACTTCACCAGTTGAAAAAGGAGGGAAATTATAATGTAAGTAAAACTTAGAATCTACAGACTTAGCGGCACTTTCTACTAATAATTCATCCAATGGAGTACCTAACGTTACTGTTGTCAAGGATTGAGTTTCACCACGTGTGAATAGTGAAGATCCATGCGGAGAAGGCAATACATCTACTTCCATATCCAATGGTCGTACCGTCTCTAAATCTCTTCCATCCAAACGAACACGCTCATCCAAAATCATATCACGCACAACATCATATTGCAAATCGCCATAATAAGTGGAGGCCAGTTTTTTTGTTAAGTCAGGTAAACTTTCCTCCGCAGAAAGACCAGCGTCTTTTTTCAAAAAGTCCATCAACTCCACTTTAATTTGATCAAAGCGATCACTACGCTCATGTTTACCAAATTTTCCTTTGGCTACTTCATGAACTTTAGACTTAGCGAATGAATATATTTTATCACGTAACGCTTCGTCGGTTGCAGGTTTCGTGTAAGAACGCTTTTCATTATTACCTACTAACTGACGTAATTCCTGTTGTGCCTTCACTTGTACCCGAATGGCCTCATGCGCCAACTCTAGTACTTTACAAAGATCTTCTTCACTACATTCTTGCGCTTCACCCTCAACCATCATCAAATTCTTTTCAGTAGCCGCAATGATAAAGTCCATATCAGAACTTTCCATTTGCGTACGTGTAGGATTGATGATGAATGCACCATTCACGCGTGATACTCTTACCTCAGAAATAATCTCTTTGATTGGAATATCAGAAACAGCTAATGCGGCCGAAGCAGCTAAACAAGCTAATGCATCAGGCATTATTTCAGGATCACTAGAGACCAATGTCACTAATACCTGCACATCACAAAAATAGTCTTCTGGAAATAGCGGACGTAAAGCACGATCAATCAAACGACTGGTCAAAATTTCATAGTCATTCAATTTAGCTTCCCGCTTAAAAAAGGAACCAGGGATACGTCCAGCTGCAGCAAATTTCTCTTGATAATCTACCGTTAGGGGGAAAAAGCTTTGTCCTTCTTTGGGTTCTTTATTCGCTACAGCTGTAGCCAAAATAACACAGTTCCCCATAGAAACAGTTACGGCACCATCAGCTTGACGTGCTAGGCGACCTGTTTCGATTGTTATTTCGCGGCCTTCTCCAATTGAGAAGGTTTTACGAATTGGTTGTTTCAACATAGTAAAATGTTTATAGCAAGTTCATTTTGCTTTTCTTGTCAATGAAGACAAGAACAAAAACCAATACCCGAAAGATATTGGTTGGAAAATGAAATGCGTTTGAATAAATTATTTTCTGATTCCGAGCTTCTCAATCAATTGGCGGTAGCCAGTTAGATTGTGCTTTTGTAGATAATTCAACAGACGTTTGCGCTTTCCTACCAATTGCATTAATCCGCGGTGAGTAGAAAAGTCCTTTTTGTTGTTTTGCAAATGTCCACTGATTAGTGAAATACGCTCGGTTAGTAAAGCGATTTGACCTTCGATGGAACCGGTATTTTTAGCAGAACCGGCAAATTGAGTCAAAACAGTTGACTTTTTTTCTTTAGTTAGAGGCATCTTTAAAAATTTAAATTTTTCATCCTATTATCTGATTCATCCGACATCAGGGCCGCAAAGGTATACTTATTTAGCAGAATTACAAGGGGTTAGCCTCTTTTTTTTGGGAGGCAACTCCCTTCTTTTTCATTGATTTTCAGCCAAATGTTTAGTTTTGGCTATGGATTTATCCCAGGACACAAAAGCTATACTTGGCCTCCAGTTACCAACCGACCCACGTTGGGTTGATTTAGCTGCACTGTCCTTGGAGGATATTTTGACTGACCATGCTTTTTGCGAACAAAAGGCCGCCACCACCTGTATCAGTATTATTCAGCGATACGCTGAATTAGAAAAGTTAGTGAACGAGCTATCTCCCATTGTAACAGAAGAATGGGGACATTTTAGGCTCGTACTTGCAGAATTGCATAAAAGAGGACTAAAGTTAGGAAGACAGCGAAAAGATGAATACGTAAATGCATTGTTTGAATTTCAACAGAAAGGTGGAAGTCCCGAAGGAAGATTATTAGATCAATTACTGACGATGGCATTAATCGAAGCGAGAAGCTGTGAAAGATTTAAACGGTTAAGTGAAGGCTTAGCAGATATTGACTTACAAAAATTTTATCGACGCTTTATGGAGAGTGAAGCAGGTCATTACACCCTGTTTATTGATTTAGCGGAAACCTATATTGATAAAACATTGGTTAGAGCACGTTGGAAAGAGTGGCTTGACTATGAATCTGCCGTGATGGCCCAACTTACACTCCGAGGAGATAGAATCCATTAATATGAATATTCCTTTTCAACATAATTTAATAGCGCAAAATTGGGCATCAACTGATGAGGTTTTGATTACTCCCTTATCAAATGGATTAATAAATGAAACGTGGGTGGTTTTGAATAAGAACCATAAAGAGCAATTGCTTTTACAAAAAGTCAATACAGCCATTTTTAAAGACCCCGAATTAATTTCCAATAACCATCTGCTGCTATGGAATGAGTGGAATAAACAAAAAGATAAACTGAATTTTCAGTTAGCCAAGCCCCTCCCCTTTTCCAATGGAAGTTTCATTTATTATGACCAATCGGGGGTTGCCTGGCGATTACAAGAATATTTCTCAACAGCAGTGACGCATACTCAATCTATCTCAATAGAGCAGCTGTATGAAACTGCATTTTCCTTTGGACAGTTCAATGATTTTTTATGGAAAATTTCACCTGCCACAATCCAATCCCCATTAGCACGTTTTCATGACTTAACCTTTCGTTTTTGGCAATTCAACCAGGCTTTACAATCTGCAACTAACCCAACACGCATCCATAAAGCAAAGGGCTTGATTGATAAAGCGATTGCAAAAAAGAGG
The DNA here is from genome assembly GCA_964343645.1 of uncultured Chitinophaga sp. Lineage (GTDB taxonomy): Bacteria > Bacteroidota > Bacteroidia > Chitinophagales > Chitinophagaceae > JJ008. Next base: position 5,744 of record CAYFLE010000063.1, read on the forward strand.
TACGTGGAACAATTTGATCAATTAGCTGCAAACCCCAACCACTTTCCGAAACGAATTTTACATCACGACGCAAAAATTGCCAATTTACTTTTTGAAAAGGATCAACTAAAAGTATACGCCATCATCGATTTAGACACAGTGATGCCAGGCTATTTTTTTTCAGATTTAGGTGACATGATTCGATCGATGGGGTCAATTGCAAATGAAAATGAAACAAATTTTGAAATAGTATCGATCAATCCTACTCACTATAAAGCTTTACTAGAAGGTTACTTGAAAGCAGTAAAAAAGTCGTTAACGCCTGAAGAGTTAAAATGGATACATTCATCAGGAATTTGGATCATTTATATGCAGGCCCTACGGTTTTTATCCGATTATTTACAAAATGACACCTATTACAAAACTAACTACCAAGAGCACAATTTTGATCGAGCCTTGAACCAATTCACGCTGTTAGAAAGCCTGGAAAAAATATTGTTACAAGTATACCACTATGAACACGTGGTTAACTAGGCAAAGTTGAAAAATGTTCTAGTTCTTCCGTAAAATCCAAAAATGGATAAGTCGATTTTAATTCAAGCAGCCGTTGGTACTGCTGTTTAAGGAATGATTGATGTGAAGGAGAATCCACATGTTGTGGCCGATGTCGAAAAGCAGTGCGTAATTTCTTAATTTGACCTGCTAAATCCAGCGCTTCTTTCTCTAACCACGTATTCAAGAATTGTTCAATTACATAGTCCGTGGCGGCAAAATTTGGATGCACCAAATCAATATCATAAAATCGATAATCACGTAAAACGTCAATCACAATTTCATAAGCAGGAAAATAATGAAGAGGGATGCCTTTTTCTTCAAGTTGCTGAATGGTCTCCAATAGCCTTGCTTTACTGCGGTTGTTTTCCTGCACCCCATCGCGGATATGCCGCACCGGACTCACTGTAATAATCGTTTGTAAGTTGGGATTTAATTGTTGAAGCGTGTGCAAACAGTTAGCTAATCGGTCTACCATCTCATGAATAGGTAATAACTCTTTTTTAAACCAGGAAGCGGGGGCTCTATGGCAGTTAGCCACCGACTCATTGGTATGCTTACCGGCTAATTGAGCTTTTGCTGTTAATCGGTAACAAAAAGAGGAACCCAAGGTTAAAACCAAATAATTTGCATTTTTTAAAAATACGTGCGCCTTTTCAATGGATGAATTAATCTGCTCTAGCGCGATTGATACATTAGTATTGGAAAAAAAAGAATGGTGATCCCAGCTATTCCAAACTCCATTCAATTCAAATAAATCTTGTTCCGTATACTTTCTATTGGAAATAGTATCTTCCAGTGATTGACAAATGGCATCTACTCCAAATAAAATCCCATGTGGGTTTTGTAACACTTCAAACTTAAGCTCCTGTAAGCCATTTCCAATATGTTCAGTGAAACAAGATCCCGCTAACAAAATTTTATCGGAATAGACCAACTTTTTTGTAGGTTCCTTAATAGTAATTGGTAAATGCCATTGCATAAGCTAACTAAATAATTGTCGTGCTTGCTGCGCACATAATTCTAATTGATGCTGATCCACCC
>CAYFLE010000063.1:7328-8404 GCA_964343645.1 uncultured Chitinophaga sp.
GATCCACCCCCGTACGAATTTGATTATTAGAAAACCAATGATTCATTTTTAAGGTATCGATATTTCCTACTCGTTCACTTCCAGTGAATGGACATCCTCCATAACCTCCAATGGCCCCATCAAAGCGTCTACAGCCTGCCAAATACCCTGCCTCAATCTTTTGTTGCCAATTGCTAGATTCCCCATGTAAATGTAAACCAACAGGGATGGTCGTAATGAGTTGTAATACAGATCGAGTTAAGACATCAATTTGAGTAGGTGTCGCTAACCCAACGGTATCTGCTAATGAAATAACATCAACGCCTAAGGGTAAAACTTTATTAGCCATTTCAATAACCAATTCAGGATGATAGCTTTCACCATATGGGTTGCCGAATGCCATAGATAGATAAACAACCAATGACTTATTGCTCCTACTACACATGTCTTTTATTTTTGCGAGGACGTCAAGCGATTCTTTTATAGAATGACGCGTGTTTTTTTGCTGAAATGTTTCAGAAATAGATAAAGGATATCCGAGTAAGTCGACCTGCTCAACATTCACCGCTTCCTTAGCGCCTTTTTCGTTCGCAACAATAACAAGCAACTTTGTAACAGAATCAATACGGTCAATTTTTTGGATAACCTCGGCCGTATCTGCTAATTGAGGAACCGCTCGAGGTGATACAAAACTGCCTATATCTATTGTGTGAAATCCTGCCTTTAACAGTTGTTGATAATAGGCCAACTTGTGTGCGGAAGACACTATGGCTGAATGACTTTGTAGCGCATCTCTAGGACATTCGACTAATTGTATATCCCGTAAAGCCTCCATTATAATAAACGCTGTTTCATTGCCTCATACAACACAATGCCCGTTGATACAGAAACATTAAAAGAGTCAAAATCGCCGCGCATAGGAATGAAAATTGTTTGATCGGCATTTTTTAAAAGAGCGGAATACACCCCCTTTTCCTCACTACCCATGATTATACAACAGGGTATGACAAAATTTGTTTCAACAATGGATTTGCTGCCTTTCATTTGTGTCGCATATACTTGAATGCCGTTCAGGTGCATCGTATCAACTGCTTTCA
>CAYFLE010000064.1:0-5419 GCA_964343645.1 uncultured Chitinophaga sp.
GATTAGCGGAGAACTTCGAATCAATATTGCAGCTTTGACTATTGAAGCTAAGGAAGGCTTGTTCCATGGAAACATCCGTTTGTACGTGCATGATAAGGATGAGTTAGAGAACTTAGTCCAGGCCCTTTTGAACTTACCGGGCGTGGAATCGGTAGAGCGATATGACATGGAGGATATTCCAAGCTAATCTCCATATTTTTTCTTACCTTGTATGGTTCAAAACCAATAGCAAATTTGCCTGAAAATGTTTCAAGCAATCAAACGGTCATACTTGTTTTTTTTCCTATTGTTCCTGGTTAATTCATCTCAGGGGCAGAGTTTTTCCCTCAATTGTACACGTGATACGTTGGTGCCGGGCTGTCCTGCTAATTTTTGCTTTACGTTAAAAGGCCGTGTCCCGGATATTCGCAAACAAACTTCGTCTTACACTATTAATCCTACCAGTACTACTCCTGGTTGTTTTCCTGTGTATGTAGCACCCAATGATCCGCAGGGTACTCCCACAAATTTAACTATCGACGATACGTATTCTTCGCTGATTACTATTGGATTTCCTTTTTCCTTTTATGGGGCAGTTTATAACACACTTGTTGCAAGCACCAATGGTTATTTGTCTTTTGACCCTGCTAGAGCAGGAATGACTGCAGCTTGGAGTATCCCTGCTGATTTACCAAGCACAAGCTATGACCGTGCAACAATCATGGGCCCTAATCATGATTTGTATCCAACCACTGGCATGCCCAATCAGCGAATCCAGTATCAGGTTTTTGGAACTGCACCACATCGCAGATGGGTATTGAGTTTTAACCAAGTTCGGCTTTTCTCTTGTACCACATTAGACCAAAATACCCATCAAATTGTTTTGTACGAGTCTCTCAATGTGATTGAAGTATTAATTTTTAGCAAACAGGTCTGTACAGGCTGGAACAGTGGAAGGGCAATACTGGGGATACAAGATTGGGATCGCATCAATGGTTTGATGGCACCTGGAAGAACAGCGATGGGACCCACTTGGGGTACACCCAATATGAATGAGAGTTGGCGTTTTGTACCTAATGCGGGCCCCTCATTATTAAAAAGAGTGGAATTGCTCGATAACGCAGGAGCAATTGTTGCCACCGTTTTACCTGCGGCAACAACCAATTTAGGCAATGGAAATTTGGAGGTGGCCTTCCCTAATATTTGTCCACCGGCTGGTGCGGTAACCAATTATGTGATCCGTTCTGTATTTGAAAAATCGGATGATCCAACTGTTGAAATTTTTGGGACAGACACGGTTCGTGTCAATCGTTCTGCTGGACTTGCCGCTACTGCAACACCTAATGCCGCTTCTTGTGGAGCTAATAATGGAGTGATTTCTATTGATAATTTATCTGGGGGAACTGCTCCTTATCAATATTCGATTGATGGGGGAACTACCTGGCAATCGAGTAATGTGTTTAATGGGTTGGCGGCAGGTCCTTATACAGTACAAGTAAAAGACGCCCCTGGTGCTTGTAATATTACCTTGCCAGTTACGGTGGCATCTGCCGGTAACTTAGCCGCTACTGTTGCAGCATCACCCACCGCATGTACAGGAGTTAATAATGGTGTTATTACGATATCTACCGCTGCGGGTGCTGGCCCACATACTTTCAAATTAGATGCCAATGCGGCAATACAGGGGACATTGCCTTATACTTTTAATAATGTCACAGCGGGCAACCATACGGTGGTGGTCACAGATCTAGCTACCGGATGTGCTTCCGGACCTGTCGCTGTGAATGTGGCAGTAGGAGCGGGTGTGGCAGCAACCACCACTGCAGCTGCTACTTCATGTCCAACAGCCAGCAATGGATCTATTACTGTAGATGCAACGTCAGGCACCGCACCATTTACTTTTCAATTGGATGGTGGGACTATTCAAAGTGGCACTAGCCCTTTTGTTTTTTCTAATTTAACATCCGGCTCTCATACTGTGGTCGTTCGTGATAATTTAGGTTGTCAATTGACTCGATCAATTACAGTGGCAGCGGGTCCCCCCATCACAGCAAGTTTTAATGCGGCGGCCACTACTTGTGATGGAGCTCTTAATGGTACATTAACCGTAACACCTTCCACGGGCACTGCACCTTTTCAATTTTCAATTGATGGTGGACCATTTACTCCTGGCGCATCACCGTATACTTTTACCGGTCTCTCCGCAGGTAATCACTCACTGTTAGTAAAAGATGCGATTGGATGTGTGAGTAGCTCCTCCTTAGTAGCAGTAACTGCAGGTCCTTCGTTAACTTCCACGGCCACTTCAACGCCTGCGCTATGTAATGGTGGAAATACAGGAACGCTCACTGTGGCAATTCCTACAGTAGGAGCAGCGCCCTATCAATATTCTTTGAATGGAATCACTTGGCAAAATAGCAATCAATTCACGGGTGTTCCCGCTGGCACACACACGGTTCGTTTTCGAGAAAGTGCCGGCTGTCAAGGTAGCACATCAGTTGTGGTGACTGAACCAACTGCAATTGTTTCGTCTACCTCAACTGTTCCTGTTATTTGTAATGGACAATCCAATGGAAGTTTAACGGTTACTGCTAATGGAGGTACTGCCCCCTATCAGTTTAGTGTTAATGGTACTACCTGGCAATCAGCGAATGCATTTAGTTTGTCGGCTGGCGCGTACAATCTACAAATAAAAGATGCCAATAACTGTGTGGTCACTGCGCCGATCACTATTACGGAGCCTTCCGCATTGGCAGCAACAATCAACACAACTAATGCTACTTGTAATGGAGGAAATGATGGAGGATTGAGTATTACCGCCAATGGTGGGAATGGTTCCTTTAGTTTCTCCATAGACGGAGGAGTTAATTGGCAAAATAGCGGAACTTACAATGTAGCGCCTGGTACCTATTCGATTCGAGTCAAGGATGCTTTAAACTGTACGTTCACGGCCAATGCAGTAGTAGGGTTGACCAATGACCTAACATTCACACCACAAACAGATGCAGTAATCTGTGAAAGCCGATCTACACAATTAAACGCGGTTTCAAATGGGTTACAATACGATTGGATTCCTGCTACCGGTTTGAGTGCAGTCAATATTTTTAATCCCATCGCGTCACCGATTACCACTACGCAATACATTGTCACCATTACCTTGGGTCGTTGTGTCAAACAAGATACTGTTATAGTGCGGGTGAATGCGGCTCCAATACCCGATGCAGGTCCTGATCAAGTAATTTGCTATGGTCAATCAGCAAGACTGCAAGGCACTGGAGGAACCGTCTATCAATGGAATCCGGCTACGTATTTAAATAATCCTTCGCTACCCAATGCAATCTCTACGCCTGATAAAGATATTTTCTATGTATTGAGTATACTCTCTGATGCAAATGGTTGTGCTGCATTAACGACCGATACAGTGCGTATACACGTGACACCGCCTATTCAGGTATTAACTTTCCCAGCCGACACGATCGGATATCCAGGTGATCAATTCCCGCTTTTGGCTGTGCCTAACGATCCGGATGTAACATTTTATACCTGGACTCCTTCTGTTGGATTGAGTAATCCACTGATACCTAACCCTACTGTTACCATTGGAGCAATTGGTTCCGATGTTCGTTATAAAGTGGTAGCCTCTACCATTGCGGGTTGCAAGGGGCAGGCCTATGTAAACGTACGCGTGTATAAGGGGCCTGATATTTATGTTCCAACTGGCTTTACACCCAATGGAGATGGTAAAAACGATAAGTTCACCCCATTCCCCGTAGGCATGAAGAGTTATAATTACTTCCGGGTGTTTAACCGATGGGGTCAAATTGTATTCCAAACCCGTAAAATGAATGAAGGATGGGATGGCACTATAGGCGGACAATTGCAGCCAGAGGGAATTTATATTTGGATGATTGAGGGACTGACCAAAGATGATCGGGTGATCACTAAAAAAGGGTCGATAATGCTGATTAAATAGCCCTATTTTCGCTGCGCATATTTTTACAACATGGTGGATGTAATTCTTGGCCTCCAATGGGGCGACGAAGGAAAAGGAAAAATCGTAGATTTTTTTGCTAAAGATTATCAAGTAGTAGCCCGTTTCCAGGGAGGACCAAATGCTGGACATACCTTGTATGTCAATGATAAAAAATTAGTACTGCACCAGATTCCCTCTGGAATTTTTCATTCAGGCATTGTCAATCTAATTGGCAATGGAGTGGTACTAGATCCGGTAACACTTAAGCGTGAATGCGAAAGTGTGGCTGCGTTTGGAGTAGATGTCAAAAAGAATTTATTCATTGCGGATCGTACGCATTTGATAGTGCCTACGCACCGTGCCTTAGACAAGGCAGCAGAATTATCGAAGGGCAATCAAAAAATTGGATCTACTTTAAAAGGAATTGGTCCTGCTTATATGGATAAAACAGGACGTAATGGACTTCGTGTGGGAGATTTATTAGATAAAAATTTTACGACCCAATATATTAAGTTGCGATTGAAGCACCAGCGCTTGCTCGATAGCTATGGGTTTCAGGAAGACATTAGTGCATGGGAGGAAGAATTTTTTGAAGCCGTGGAGTTTTTACGCAGTCTCAATATTGTGAATGGGGAGTATTTTATCAATGAAAAAATTAAAGCGGGACAAAAAATATTAGCGGAAGGGGCACAGGGGAGCATGTTAGATATTGATTTTGGTACCTTCCCATTCGTGACTTCTTCCAATACCATTGCTGCAGGAGTATGTAATGGATTAGGGGTAGCTCCACAACATATTGGTGACGTAATTGGTGTCACCAAAGCTTATTGTACCCGGGTAGGAAGTGGACCTTTCCCTACTGAACTAGAAAATGAAACTGGCGAAGAGCTGCGTAAAATCGGAAATGAATTTGGGGCTACTACAGGACGTCCGCGCCGTTGTGGGTGGATTGATTTAGTGGCTTTGCGATATACCTGTATGATTAATGGTGTAACTAAATTAGTAATGACCAAGGCCGATGTGCTTGATTCTTTTTCAGAATTATCAGTTTGCACGTCTTATCAGGTAAATGGAAAAGAAACAACGGAAATTCCTTATCAATTGGAACGCGCACAGCCTACACCTGTATGGAAAAAATTTCCTGGGTGGAATACGACAACCAGCGCTTGTAAAGAGCACTCCTCCCTCCCTGCTGCCATGAAAACCTATGTTGATTTCATTAATCAGTATTTGGGTGTAGAGGTGAAATATATTTCTAATGGTCCTGGTCGTGACCAGTTGGTGATAGTCCCATAATTTGCTATTTTTCTTTTCAAAAAATTTTTTTAAAAATTTGGCGATTTAAAAACTTCGCCGAAATTTTACACTACTAATCCGGTACAGCTATGGCTATTAAACCCGAAAAGGCAAAAAAGCTTGCAGAGAAACCTGTTGCAAAATCTGCTACTAAAGAGGTGGCGCAATCCA